>CANHJH010000053.1 GCA_947460365.1 Sphingobacteriia bacterium
AAGTACGGTCCCATTTTTTAGCCTTTAGTACCCGTCCCATCATTTTCTCACTCTCTCCCAACGCGTAAACCTCTGCATTGTCAAAAAAATTAATGCCGCTGTCGTAAGCTATTCCCATTAATTCATCGGCATGGCTATCGCCAATTTGTTTATGAAAAGTTACCCAGCTTCCAAAGCTTAATACACTTAATTGAAGGCCGGTTTTGCCCATTCTTCTATATTCCATAGATCCTATAATTTATATTGTAAAATTATGTAGTAAATACCACTCATGTGTAAGTTATTTGTTGGGAGAGCCGGTAACACTGTCGGGTAATACGATAAAGCTACCCGGTTGTAGTTCGTGGTAAGTTATTTGGGTAAGTTCCTGGTTTGAGGTAAACCCTTTTTTGGCAAATAATTTCTGGCGAGGATTGCGCTGACTGATTGTTACAAATTTATCGGTATAAAACCTTCCTACCGTTTGATCCCAATATAATTCACTGGTATAAAGGGTATCACCCATTATGCGAATAATTACTACGCTGTCTCTCAAGTATACTTTTCTGTCAGACTCTAAGTATTCTCCATATTTTGCCGATAACCTACTTTCAATCTTTGCACTGTCATTATAAAATTCAACAAACAGCGACTTAGGAAATTCAGATTTTAAGGCACTATCACCCTGGTAGCGGAGTAAAACTGGGGCTGTTAACTTAGCTTTCATTACTCCATTCATGCTGAGATAGCTGGTAATGTTAATGCCTTCTTCTATTCCGGGTCTTTTAACGCCTAATTCTATAACATCTTTGATGTCATTTTCACACCCGTACATAAAAAAGCAGCTTATCATTAAAGCTGCAATTTTTTTTATAGAAAGGGTTATTTTAGTCATATCTGCGTTTAATAAACCAACTGTCATTTAAGCTAAATCCAAGCGTGAATTGAAAAAAGTTTTCTGTTATATTATTGACAGAAGAACCTCTTTTTCCAATTTGCATGCCGGTTTGAACAACAGTGTACTGGGTTTCGTAAGCTCTCCATTTTCGGATCGGGAAACCGGCGCCAAAAGTTACTGCACTACTTTTTAAGCCATTTCCGTCTGCGTTAATGTAATCTTTACCAATATTCAATCCAAATCGGTAAGATACACTACTTAAATAGTTGGTGGAGGTAAGGGCATTAGGATTAAGCTGAACACCCATTTTTAAGTTCCAGCTATTATTTAAAGCGGCATCAGGTTGATCGTAGAACCGATATTTAGACCATTGGGTACTGCTGTATTCGAATCCCAAAGACCATAATTCAAACACCCCTCTGTTGCTGGAATTAGTTTTGTGAAAAACAGCACCTATTTCATAAGTGGCCGGTAATATTACAGTACCTTTTATATTATCTGATCTTTCTATAGTATCTACTGTATAGTAATTACCTGCACTACCTAAAACATAAGTTTCTTTCCCGATGTTTTGAGTTGCATTCAATGATTGTTGTAAGGAAGCAGTAGCACCTAAACGCAATAGATAATTGTTGGTAGACTTATTAGCCTTATTTTCTCTTTTGGCGATGGTAAATTCGTATTGTGCGCCAAGCTGCAGAAAAGTTTTACCATAATTGGTTAAGGAAGATGTGTTGGATTTATAGTAGTTAACGGTATCGTTTATAAAGGAAAGCTTTGTACTGATTTCTTTTCTACCAAATGTATAACCGGTATTTAACCCAATACTGAACTTTTTCCAGCGTTTGCCTATTCCAACAAAGGCTTGGTTTAAGCCCCCCGAACCCTCATAAGTGGTCTCTAATGAGTCTCCGACTGCTCTGCCAGCATTGATAATGCTGTAATTGATTCTACTGATTGGCCTTAAACCAAAAGCAAGGCCTAATCCTTTTGTCCTTGACAAGGGCACTCCAATTGCCACATATGCAGGGATTAAGTTAACAGATTTATAATTCCCTACCGGATTGTTGCTAGTTAGATTTCTGGAATCCAGCATTAAAGCTAAATTATAAGAAGTCATGTAAAAGGAATTGTAGGTTGCAGGGTTGTTGAAATTGATGGATTGCCCGATATTATTACTGAATCCATCTGCATAAGCAGCCTGAATACCACCTAAAGAGCTGCTAATTACGTGTTGGGAACTAATTAAGTTTCCAATTCCATAACGGGAAAAGGGTGAATTAACCTGTGCTGTTGCATTTAACGAAATGATGGCTAAACCACCCACTAACGCCAATTTACTTATTGTTGTACTCACTGATCGCATATAAGCCTTTATAAATTAGATTTGGGTCGGCAAATATCCTGTTTTTTAAGTGCGGTACAAAAAAAGGCATGTCTCCACCGGTTAATAGCACGTTAAAGTTACTATATTTTACCTTGTAAGCCTCAATTATGCCGTCTATTTCCTTTGCCATGCCCAAAATCACCCCACTCAATAAATTGGTTTTGGTATCATACCCAACCAACGGGAAATGAGCTTCGGGCTGAATCATGGGCAAAAGTGCAGTATATTCATTCATCGACCGAAATCGCATGGTCATTCCAGGAGAAATACTTCCGCCTAAAAATTCATGCTTATTGTTAATAAAATTGTATGTAATACAAGAGCCTAACCCAATTGCTAAATTGTGTTGGCTGGGAAACATGTCTACTGCCGCCGCTACCATGGCTAATCGATCAGCTCCAATTGTTTCCGGTTTGCCTACTGGCGTGGTGAGGGGCAGCATACTGGTATGCCCTAGTTTATGAAAACGAGTAGTTTTTTTTAGGTATTCTTCAATTTCAGCAGGATGAAGAATAACGGAAGATAAAATACTTTTAGTTGGTTGATGCAGTTGAACCGCCTGTTGAATGGTTGCGGTAGTGGCATCCGGTAGAACCCATTCTTCTACAAAAGCGTTGCCGGCAAACAAAGCTGCTTTTAACCGGGTATTACCAAAATCTAAACAAAGTGTTTTTTCCATATTGTAGTTAATGCCAAAAGATTAAAAATCTTAACTATTCAGCTAAATTAAACTTTTATATCATGTTTTATTCAACATGCATTGTATTATTATTCATCGATGCATTAAACCATTGGATCATTTTTTTAAGTTGTTGATCTTGTTTTTTAAAATCCGGCAATGGCTTAGTGTGTAATAAATTTTTTGCTAAAGTACTGTCGTTGCGCCAATTATACAATCCTAATGCCTTTTCTCCGTTAAAATGATAGCAATAAGCGGAATCTATATATTGATAAACGCCCGCATTATAGGAAACAGCAAACTTCTCTTTAGTACTGTTTAATAAATCATTGCCATAAGAGAAATAGGGCTCAGGAAAATTTAATAAATTAAGAACGGTGGGCATTATATCCATTTGATTGGCAATGCCGGGATTGATACCTTTTAATGAACCGTTGGGTTTATACAACGCAATAGGAATTCTGTATTCATCCATTGAATTGATCTTGTCGTTTTCAGAAAAAGGTGAAGTATGGTCAGCAGTGATAACAAATAAAGTATTGTTGAACCAGGGCTGCTTTTTAGCAGTTTCAAAAAATTTACGCAAAGCATAATCGACATAACTGATACAAGGTAAAATAACCGGCCCTACTTGCTTAAATTGTTCAGCGTATTTCTCCGGTATTTTATAGGGATGGTGCGGGTTTAACGTAAAAACAGTGGAGAAAAAAGGCTGCCGGGTAGCAGATAAGTTTTGAGCCATATACTGCAAAAATGGCTCATCCCATATACCCCAGCTACCTGCGTACTCCTCTTCATTATTAAATTCTGTTCTTCCATAATATTGATCAAACCCGGCTAATTTACTGTATGAATCAAAACCCATGGTGCCATTCGTTCCACCATGAAAAAAGGAAGTGCTGTATCCTCGCTTTTTCAATAAATTGGCTAAGGAAGTTATTTCATTGGTAGAATACGGTGAAAAGATAAAAGGTTCGTCTTGCAGAGAAGGGATAGAAGCAGTTATGGCAGGAATTCCCTGTATAGATTCTCTGGCATTGGCAAAGCCATTGGTAAATAACAAACTCTCTTTTAATAGGGAATCAATAAATGGTGTTTTTGCTGTACCATTTAACATGCCAACATATTTTTTAGATAAACTCTCTATAACAATTACCACTACATTTTCTTTCGTAAATGCTTTTTGGGTATTGGGAAGATGAACACCGTTGTTCCAGCTATTCATTTCTTCATTGGAGAAATAGTTTAACTCAGATAAATTTTTCTTATCCATTGTTTTGATGATGGCAAATGGGGTATTGAGTATTGCGGGTATATTTTTAATTTCCGCCATTTCAGAAGCGTGAATCAAATCGATTGGCTTCATTTGTAATCCACCTCTAATGCCAAGTATAGTTAGGCCTGCGTAAAATAAAAATGCTGTAAAAGAGAATAAATAATTTTTTACTGTAGAGGTAGTTTGCTCTTTTAAAGCATGCGTGTATTGGTATGATTTATTTAATACATAAATTATACCAATAAAGACAATCAGTATGTACCAATATTGAATAATAAAAGTGGGCAGCAAATTAAAAAAATCATTGCCTTTTTTCCCATTTAAGAAGAGCAATGCATCTGCCTGCATTCTTTTATGTATAAAAGGAAAATAAGCGATATCAACTAAGTTAACTAATAAAAACAATCCGTTGGTTACGAGAAATAACCACTTTAAAAAGCCAAGATAATATTGGTTAAAAGTAACAGGAGCAGGTAAAAAAAGCATTAAAATAAACAAGGAGTTGGCCATAAATATGGCAGAAAGATCAAATCGCATCGCTTTAATAAATAGCCATACTGTATCTAACGAAAAGGATATATTGAATTCTGCCTTATTAAGGAAAACAAAAAGCAATCTGCAAAAAAAATAAAGTACCAGTAATACAAGAAATTGCAGGAATAAATGGTACTGAAGGCTTTTAACTTTCCCCATGATGTTGTTGGTTGGAATATGGAATTATATGTTTTTTAATGCAACATACAAAGTTAACGCCTTTTATATAAAAACAGCTAATCACTTCACTTCTTGCATATCAATTAACTTTTTATATATTCCATTTAACGCAATCAGTGAATCATGGTTGCCGCGTTCCACTATTTCTCCCTTTTGAAGTACCAAAATCTCATCAGCATGCCTTATGGTACTTAATCGATGTGCAATTACTATACTGGTTCTGTTTTGCATTAAATTATTGATGGCATCTTGTACCAAACGCTCACTTTCTGTATCAAGTGCCGAAGTGGCTTCGTCTAAGATAAGAATGGGGGCATTTTTGTAAATGGCTCTTGCAATGGTTAATCTTTGTTTCTGACCGCCACTTAGTCTCATGCCTCTATCCCCAATTTTTGTTTCATAGCCCTCCTCTAATTGTAAAATAAATTCATGCGCATTGGCTATTTTGGCTGCATTCATTACCTTTTCCAGGTCTACAATTTCATTACCAAAAGCTATGTTATTGATTACACTGTCATTAAACAGTATCGCTTCTTGTGAAACAATGGCTATTTTTGAACGCAAGTCTTTGATAAGAATATTTTTGATGTTTACCTCATCTAAATAGATACCTCCTTCATTCACATCATAAAATCTCGGAATCAAATCGGCAAAGGTTGATTTTCCGGCACCGCTTTCTCCTACCAGTGCAATTGTTTTGCCTTTATTAATGGTAACCGAAAGGCTCTTTAGCACTACCTCATCGCCATACGAGAACTTTACGTTTTTAAATTCAATTACTTCAGAAAACTCCTTTAAATTAACGGCATCTGGCTGATCCGTAATTGTTTTAGGGCTGTCAATAATTCTTAAAACCCGTTCTCCTGCCGATAGGCCACGTTGCAATGTGGTAAAAGCATTGGCGGTATTTTTAGCTGGTGTAATTATTTGAAAATAAAAAGCAATATAGGCTATAAAGCTAGACCCCTTCAAAGTGCTTTCTCCATTGATGATTAAAGAGCCCCCATAAATAATAATCACTATGATTACTAAAATACCCAGTATTTCAGAGATAGGAGAAGCCAATTCTCTCTGATTAACTATGTTTTTAAGCGTTTTAGAAAGTTTAAAATTGGCGTCGTTAAACTTCTTGTTTACAATATTTTCCGCATTGAATGCCTTAATAATTCGGATGCCCGAAATAGCTTCATCGGTCATGTTAAGGAGTGTGCCGGCTAAACTTTGACTTTGGTTTGCTTTTTTTCTCAATTTTCTGGAGATAGAGGAGATGATGAAACCGGAAATAGGGAAAAATACAATGGTAAATAAAGTGAGTTGTGGCGATAAATAAAACAACATGGCAAATGTTGAAATGATCACAAGCGGCTCTCTAAATACCGTTTGAATGGCACTTACCACAGAACTTTCAATTTCAACTATATCATTGCTAATGGTAGACATTAAATCGCCTTTTCGTTCATTGTGAAAAAACGACAATGATTGATTGGTAAACTGATGAAACAATTCACTTCTAAGTCTGCCAAGTAAATTAACCCGCATTCTTGTCAGCACTTTCTGACTTAAAAATCCAAATATGTTTTTGAGCAGCACAAATGCAAATAAAATTGCACAAACATACATTAGTACATGTAGTTTGCCGCCGGGCAATTGTGTGTAACTGTATATTTTATAATAAAAGTAGTCTTTTGCAAAAGCTACGCTGAAGGAAAAAACAGGCTCAGATAAAACAGCGGGCTGTTCACTATTAAATAAAACATCTAATAAGGGAACCAACATAGAAAAGTTGAGCAGCCCAAAAACGATGTATAAAAAAATATACACAATATATTCCGGAACATAATGATAATAGGGCTTTGAAAAACTCAATAATCTAAGAAATGTTTTCACGTGTTTATTTTTATTTATTTTATTTGTCACATGCAATACGCCTGATTAATATTTCGGTTGGTATGCAACCCTTGCTTATGGCTATTACATGAACTAATTCTTTTTACTTTTGATTTACCAGCTTACCGTAAACTGGTAAAATGAAGTATGTATAAGGTTAAAATAGGCATCACTTCATTTGTATGAACTTATACTTAATTTTGCTTTGCAAAGTACCTTAAAAAATATATACCCTACACTAAATATTAAAGAATAATGAAGATTAGTATTATTACTGCTATACATAATGGGTTGGCGCTGAATAAAATTTTTGTGGAAAGTATTGAAAAATATACCCAAAATGAGTATGAATTAATCATCATAGATAATGTTTCTACTGATGGCAGTGCAGCTTTTTTTAAAAGTAAGGGTGCTATTGTAATTCAGAACATCGAAAACTATTCCTATCCATATTGTCAAAATCAGGGTATACGCGTGGCAACCGGCAACTACCTGTTTTTTTTGAATAATGATTTGTATTTGTCGCCTGCCTGGGACAAAAAACTAATAGAAATAGCCAACTTACATCAGTTGGATTTGATTTCTGCATCGGGTATTGAAAATATGGGCACTAAGCTTAAAAATCAACAAATTGGCAGACAATGGAAAAGAGTTAAAAACCCATTATCATTGTTTGGATTCAGTGAAACTAATTTGCGTTTAATGCTTTGGTTGATGTATGGAAATTGGGAAAAGTACTGCAACAGATTGGCCGAAAAATTCAATACAACTGTTATGGAAGGAATTGTTGGCGACAACGTGATGATGACCAGACGGGCTTTAGATATTGTTGGATATTGGGATGAAAGAATTCAGCAGGCAGACTGGGATATATTTATGCGCGTTAAAAAAAGACATGTGGAAGTAGGAGACATAAAGCCAATACATGTAGCACTGGGCGTTTACATTCATCATTTTGGACGAATGACTCTAAAATATGGCAAGAAAACACCCATTCCTTTTTACGACAAGGATAATTTAATGCTGCTGGGGCATAAGTGGACTGAGCAAGAAATTAAAGCATATGACCTTAATCCGAAGCAATAGGTTGAAACCTTTTGGTAATTAATTGGTACAATATGGTTAGCCAAACTACAAAACAAGGTAAAGCTTTTAATGCATAAGGAATTACATAACGCTTTCTGAGAAAAGCAGGAAACAAGTCGGTGGGCGAAAAAACAGTTAAAATCAAGGTAAAAACCAATAACGCATTGGCCATTTTAATATTATTACCTTGTTGCGTAACATACCAAATGGCTACTCCTGCAACAGCTAATACATACGTTGGACTTTCGGCTGAGCTACTAAAAATCACCACACCAATTAATGCCATTGCCAGATAACTGAGCCGGAATGATAAATGCTTGAATTCCTTAAATCTGAATATTGGTAAAATATAAGCAATAGCAGCCGGTAATAATACCATCCAGTTAGCTAAATTATCTGCTTTGAATATTCTGCGTATCATACCCATCACGCTGATGTCTTGCATGTAGTTTACAATAAAGTTTACATTCGACTGATTCTTATCTATTAGATCATAGTACCAATCAATATAGGATTGTAATACAAAAGCAGGGGATGAAATAATTGCAGGTAAGAAACCTAATACTAAAAGCCACATAATGCCCAATAGTATAAAGTTTTTCTTGTGTTTACTAAAAATGAAAAATCCTATTCCAACTACGCCTAAAATTTTTACCAAAAAACCAGCCGCAATAAATATTAAACTCCAAATTTCTTTTTCTTTTTCAATATATATAAATGATAAAATAATCCAGCCCGTCAGCATCGTATTAAACTGAATATTATGCGTTGCTGTCATCATTTCAACAGCAGTAATTAACAATATGGTCAATTGCTTATGTCTGTTAAGAGGAAGTTTTGAAATAGCAAAATACAGTATCCAGGCATTGGTTATGCACCATAAAAAACAACCTAAGTAGTTGCCAATAAAACTAAAGGGTGCTATCACCATACTAAAAAATGGACCATAATGATTGTCGAATAAATTTTCGGGTAACCCGTTGTACAAATTTACTTGTTGGGTAGTATGAATAAAAACATGCTTGTAGAGTAAAAAATTATTGAAATTCTCTTCCCCGCGAGTTAATTCAATGATCGCAGCAACTGTAGCAAGTAGAAACCAAATAAATACCGGCACTTCAATTTTAAATTTGCCTATATAAAAGGATTGGTAAAGAAAATTCATATAAACTATTTGTGTATTTAAATGATCAATTGAATATAATAATAAATCGAATAAATTAATTGATTTAAAGCCTTGCTATTTTAATAATTTGTAGTTTTTAAAATCAAACAAGCGGATACCGGTAAGTTTTTCGAACTGATATAATAGATAGTCTTTAATGTGAAATTTCTTTTCGTTAAGGTCTAAATTGACTTGCCAATTTTTTTTCTCAATCCTTTCGAGCATTACCTGTGGATGGGTTCCTGTAAAAGCGGCTATTGAATCGTATTCTTCAAAATTAAATTCATCCGGTAATTGATCAAAGTTTTTAACGCCTTCATCATCTACCCAAAATCTACCCACTTCTTTTCTTTTTTTCATCATTTGTTCCGGAGACTTTACCCAGCCGTAATGATAAATGTATGCATCTATTAATTTTACTTGTAGTTTATTATTTTGCTTTCTAAAACCTTGTGCATCCTTATACGATGAAATAGATAGATCATTTCTAATTATCCGAACTTCTTTGTTGTACCACTTTCTGCTATCACCTACATAGTCGTATGTGCCGTAAAAATGCAAGTAATTAAACAAGAGTCCTTCAACATTTTTATCAGAAGCATAACGATCACAAGCATTACGGATTGCAGGAAGGTATTGTTCATGCAATACTTCATCGGCCTGAATATAAAATGCCCAGGTGCTATTTTTATCAATCAGTTGTAAGGCTTTATTTGTTTCAACAGCTAAAACAGAGCCGCCACTTCTTAAGGTAGAATCCCAAACCGAATCAAAAATTTTTATTTTAGGATGGTTAATATGCTGTATTAGCTGCTTTGTTTCATCGGCCGAATCACCAATTAATACAACCATTTCATCTACTACAGGCAAAATAGACAATATTGCTTCTACTATTGGATAGTCATTAATGACTGCATTTTTAATAATGGTAAATCCGGAAATTTTCATCGATTAATTTTAAAACAACAAGTTAATTAACACGCTTTATGTAAATATCTCCGTAAGGGCCAAAATGGGCCTGATTAAACAGTTCAGGGTTTAAAATGATCTTTTCTAATTCACCGATCTCTACCCAATTTGTAAAGTGCATGTTAAATTCTTCATCTTTACAAATATTGTATAACGCTTTACCCTGGTATAACTGATCAATGGTTTTTAAGCAGGCTAAAGTTTTTTGTTGATTATCCGGCATGGTATACTCAAATGAAAGTGAATCCACTTGATTAGTTAAACCCTTTAGTACTTCTAATTCAAAACCTTCCGTATCTATCTTAATGAATTTAGGCATGCCATAAATCTCTATTAAACTATCAATCGTAACAATTTCTACTTCTTCAATTTGGTTCCAATTGTTTTTAGTATGTTTCTTTTTTATCTCTTCAATCCATTCTAAATTAAATGAAGAGATGAGAGAATTATTGGAAACATAAAATTTTTTGATTTCATTTTTTGCGCCAACTCCTTTTTGAATAATTGTAACCGGTTGATTGGCAAAAACTTTTTTTAATTCTGCACAGCAAGATTTTTGAGGCTCCAAAGCAATCACTTTTGCACCCAGCATTAAAAAGCTCCCAACCCTTGAACCCATATTTGCACCAATATCAAAACACAAATCACCCGGTGCAATAAAGTTGCCGTATAAAGAACGCATTTGTAACATCTGTTTGGTTGGAGCATGTTGTTCTTTGTAAAACAGCCATTTATAGTATAGCCCAAAAAACTTCAGTGATCTTCTGGTTATGCTTTCTATATTGATAATTCCTTTCATTTTTATGCTTTTAGTCATTAATTAAAGATATGTATTCATTTGGTCGTACCTGAACTTCTTGATCAAAAATAGTGGGTGCCGATAAGTATGCATTTACCGTATTATTCATAATTGCATAAGATATACTGGTGTCTGCAGGGTAAACAACCGGTGTATTCCAGGCTAATAATTTTTTGGCTCCACTATTTGATACCGCATAGGCATGTATCAGATCTTGATACCCTGATTTTATAATATGCGTTGACAATTTTTTAGCATATAAATTATTAATCATGGTATGATTAAAATTAAGTAGTCCAATTTTATGTTGAATATGATAAATCGCTTTTTTGATTTTAGCAAAGCAATTATTTTTTAAATTCTTATCGCCATAACCCCAGTAAAACACTTCCCAATTTTCTGGCAACTCATTGATTATATTTTTTAATAAATCAATATTTTCTATGTTAGTATTGGGAACCACATCATCTTCAAAAATCAATGCAGATTGATAATTATTTTTAATGATGTCTTCATAAACTTGTTTGTGACTTTGTGCTGCAGCCACCTCGCCAATATTCATGCTCTTTTTGTAGCGGTGTTTTTCAATAGCACTACGTTCATCATATATGCCTGCCTGGATGAATCTTTCTAATGTCCAGTCTAGTTTATCGGTTCCGTAAATAAATGTATAGTTTAAGCCATTTAATAATTCACTGATGCGTTCTTGTCTTTTTGCAGCACGATGAATGGTAATCACATAAATTTTATCGTATAATTTATTTAGAAAATCATAAGCCTGTTTATGTTGCATAATTAAAAATATACTTAAACTTTAGCGACAAAAATATGTATTTTTTTACATCTATTATATAAACCTTGAGATAAAGCAGCTCAAACAGCTTGAATATTGACATTAAAGTGCCATTCTTCTTTAAAGGCAGCTTTTGCATAAATTCCGCAAAGCATGAAGAATAGAGCAATTGAAGTAATTTGAAATATTAATTAATCTAGTTCTAATGATATTTCAATTTAATATCTTTGTTATGTATCAACTATATATGCGAAACAGCAGGGCATTACAATCAAACACATGGAATTTGATTTGAATGTATATAGGTTGATAGGTGAGTTCATTAGTTGCGTATATTCATTAAAATAAATGGCCATGTGGCACAAATTACTAGACGGGCTACAACAACAAGATCGAAAATCCTTAGCACGCACTATCTCACTAATAGAAAATGAAGTATTGGGCTATGATGATTTTTTACAAAAATTGCCATCCGGTAATACGCCGATAATAGGAGTAACCGGTCCGCCCGGAGCAGGCAAAAGTTCCATTATTGATGCGCTTATTGGTAATATCGTTGCGCATCAACAGAAAGTTGCGGTTTTATGTGTAGATCCCTCCTCCGCATTTAGTAGGGGCGCTTTGTTAGGTGATAGAATTAGAATGAATGTATGGTATAAGCATCCGGATGTATATATCAGGTCATTAGCATCCAGAGGCTCATTGGGTGGATTAACTTCCTCTATACTAGAAGTATCTTCTGTTTTGCAAGTGGCCGGTTTTGATTATATTATTATTGAAACAGTTGGGGTTGGACAAAGTGAAATAGAAATTGTTGGATTAGCAGATATTACCGTAGTTGTTTTGGTTCCGGAAGCCGGAGATGAAATACAAACGATGAAAGCGGGTTTGATGGAAATCGCAGACATTTTTGTAATGAATAAAAGCGACAGACCTGATGCCGCTGCTTTTTTAAAAAATTTATTAGCACTAAAAAACAGTTACGCAGTTGGTAAAGATATTGCAGTAGTGTCTACTGTTGCCATTCAAGAAAAAGGGATTACGCAGTTGTATGATGAAATTAATACTAGGCTAGATACACCTCAAATAAATGATAAAAAGCTGTGGTTGCTCACTAATCGATTGTATCAAATTATACAAAAGAAAAAAATGCAATCTTTCGATAAAAATTTGATGATGGAAAAGGTTAAACAATCCTTGCACGAAAACAATGTTAACTTGTACCAATTGGCATCGGAATGGGCTGGTTAAATAGCTTTTCTTTTAAGTTCTGCTAAGTATTTATATTTAAGCCAATTGTACCTGCTGGAGCCTGCCGCTATTGTCCAGCCAACTAAACCGTCTAAAAAACCTAATCTGAAAATGTAGTTTTGAATAAAACTAAATATGGGGGAAATCAACTGTTGTAAAAAATAATATTTTTTTCCTTTCTGCAGATATTTATCTGCGCTTAACTGTGCATACTTGTATATTTTACCATTATATTCCTCCAGATTATCTACTGTATAATGAAGAAAGGAACATTTTTTTATCATGATTCTTTTAGTGTCCGCCCCTACTAAGCCTTCATGCACTTCGTTCAGATTCCAATTCACTACTTTTTTATTGTATAATCTCCAAACCTTATCGCGGCCCCATTCGCCAAATCGTACTTTTTTATGAATAAAAAAACTATCAATTTTAAAGCCGTAGATAATATGCGGATTATCTAATACAGTGCCATTTATTGCATTGGCTACCTTATTGGT
>CANHJH010000054.1 GCA_947460365.1 Sphingobacteriia bacterium
GAAATGAAGAGAGTATACAATTGCATCAAGCTATTATTGAAGAGCATCCATTTTGTGAGTTAGCATGGTTTAATCTTGCAGCAGCATATCAGGGAATAAAATTGTATGAAAAATCAATCGATGCGTACCAATATGCGGTAGCAATTGATGAGAAGTTTGATTACGCATACCGTAATATGGGCGATGCTTATTTGCGTTTGCGTAAGTATAAAGAAGCTATCGAAGTGCTAGAAAAAGTATTAGAGCTATCACGTCCCGAAGATGTTATATACGAAGCCATAGGCCATTGTTACCAACGGATGAATAATTATGCACAGGCTCGGTTTAATTATAAAAAAGCAGTGCATTTGAATCCCGATGATAGCAAGTTGCATTATAAAATTGCAGTCACCTATATGTTGGAAAAGCAATGGCAAAGCGCTTGCAAGCAGCTTGAAAGCGCAATGCGAATTCACCGAAATATTTCTGAGTATAACCTGGCCATGGGCGAGTGCAAAATGAACCTTAAAAATTACAAAGAAGCAATTCAATATTTCGGAACAGTTGTACGCAACAAACCTAAAAACATTGCTGGTTGGGAGGCTTTAATTAAATGCTTAATGCAAATTGAGCTATACGAAGAAGCATTCAATCAAACTACCGCTGCTTTACTTGCAACAGAAGGTAAACCGCTGTTTTTCTTCTATTCCAGCAGTATTCTATTTGCAATGGGAAAATCTAAGGAAGCGCTAATAAGGTTAGAAGTAGGAATGGAAAAAGCCCCCAAACTCCTGAAAAAGTTTATTGAATTAAATCCTTATATCCTTCAAAATAATCAGGTGGTCGATTTAATTGCACGTTATAAGAAAAAGAAAAAGCTATAAGCCTTAAATTTTACTTTAAACCCAATAATACCTTGTTCCCGATTAGC
This sequence comes from Sphingobacteriia bacterium, assembly GCA_947460365.1. Classification (GTDB taxonomy): domain Bacteria; phylum Bacteroidota; class Bacteroidia; order Chitinophagales; family Chitinophagaceae; genus Sediminibacterium. The sequence continues at coordinate 911 of CANHJH010000054.1, forward strand.
TAAGATTCAATGCTTTAGCTTATTTTTGCACCTGAAAAAAATAAAAGGTATGAATTTTAATTTAACACAAATACCGGAAAGAACCCAACAACCCCGTACATCTGGGTTAACAATGGTGATGGACAAGGGACTAAGCATGAATGAAGTTAAAAATTTCATGAGTATTGCAGAACCACATGTAGATGTAGTAAAACTAGGTTTTGGAACTTCTTTTGTAACCCCTAATCTTAGAGAGAAAATTGAATTATACCAGTCATATAACATGCCAATTTATTTTGGTGGTACATTGTTTGAGGCCTTTTTAATTCGTAATCAGTTCGATGATTATATAAACGTATGTAAAGATTATAATATTAAGCATATTGAAGTGAGTGACGGATCAGTTAGTATACCACACACCGAAAAATGTGGATATATTGAAAAACTTACAAAACACGCAACAATTTATAGTGAAGTAGGGAGTAAAGACGCCGCTCATATTATTCCTCCATACAAGTGGATTGAATTAATGCGCGCAGAACTAGAAGCAGGTTCTTCCTATGTAATTGCTGAAGCCAGAGAAGCCGGTAATGTAGGTATCTACAGAGGCAGTGGTGAAGTTAGAGAAGGATTGGTTCAGGAAATATTAACTCAAATACCAGCCGAAAAAATAATTTGGGAGGCACCTCAAAAAGCCCAACAACTCTATTTTCTTGAATTAATTGGTTGTAATGTAAATCTCGGAAATATTGCTCCCAATGAAGTCATACCATTAGAAGCTATGAGAATTGGATTGAGAGGCGATACATTCGAATTATACCTCAATAAATAATTTAAGTAATGCGCACTTTCGGATTGGTGGGTTACCCCCTTACTCATTCATTCTCTCAGAAATATTTTACCGAGAAGTTTGAAAATTTGGGCATTTCAGATGCAGAATATAAAAATTTTTCTATACCACAAATAGAAGCAGTGGATGAAATGATGCATCATAACCCAGATTTGTGCGGATTTAACATTACGATTCCCTATAAGAAAAAAATTATTCCATATCTGCATAATCTATCAGATGCTGTTCAGAAAATGGGAGCTTGTAATTGTGTACAAATTAAAGACGGAACATTAACTGGGTTTAATACGGATGTTATTGGGTTTAAACAATCATTAAAACCCTATTTAAAGCCCCATCATAACAAAGCGCTTATACTTGGCACCGGTGGGGCCGCCGCCGCTGTAGAATATGTTTTAAGTGAGCTAAACATAGCATTTCATTTTGTTTCCAGAAATGCCACTAATAATGTGCTGGGCTATAATCAGTTAACAAAAGAAATTATTGAAGAGCATACCCTGATAATCAACACTTCTCCTGTTGGTCAATATCCTGCTATTACTGAATCACCTGAAATACCTTATGATTATATAAATAAAAGTCATCATTTATTTGATTTGATTTATAATCCCGCAGAAACAGCATTTTTGCAGAAAGGAAAAGCAAGGGGAGCATCTACACAAAATGGCTATGAAATGCTCGTTTTACAAGCAGAAGAAAGTTGGCGAATTTGGAATAGTTAACCTCGCCATCCAACATTATATATCACTATTTTCAGCGCTCTTTTTACTGGCAATGACCATTCTTATTTCCCCATACGAAATCGAATCACCCAGTTTGTTTTTTATAGCGCTAATACCATCTTCTAACTTATAATCATTCATTGCGTGTGCTATAAGCGCAATTTTTTCTGGTTCAACTAATGTAGAAACCGCCAATTTTCCTAGTTCAATATAATAGGCCAAATGCCCCTCAATTGTACTTTTTGTAAGATTTCTTTCACTTACAATTTCATCTATTGATTTCCCTTTATTTAATAGATCAAATGTGATTTTTTTAGTGTCAATTTTAGTTGATTTTTCAGAGGTTTGCTTAGTTGATTTCGTTGTTTGTTTCAAGTGAATCAAAGAGCACAATTGGTTGGATTCACAATAGGAAATTAACACCGCTAAAAATAGGTTTCCAAACTTCTTAGTTTTAATTGCGCCAAACCCGGTTATCTGATTCATCTCTTGTTCTGTTAGTGGTAAAAAGGTCGCCATTTCTTCTAAACTACCGCCATTTGCTACCATGTAAATGGGTAAATTCTGTGTATTGCATATTTCGTCGCGAACCGCTTTGAGCTGTTTAAATAAATCAGGCCGCTCACTTTTTAGCGATACTTGTTTATTAATACTTGCATAAGCATTTGGATAAAAAGTAGGAAGTACAAACGAGTTGCGAACTACATAATATTTCTCTAAATTAAATCCCTGTATACAACTGGTTAATAAATGTACTTGCAACGATATTGCTGTATAAATATTACTGATTGCTTCATTATATTCTGTTGCTAATTGCCTGCTTTCTGTAACAACGGGTGTGTTTTTTATAGAGATTAAAAAAGTATTTAATTGCGGCACAAACCACTCTGCTGCCTTTTTTATATTGAGATCTAATTCACTCTGAATATTTACATTATTAATATCCCGATAGATGTATGCTAAGCGTGATTCAAATTTTGAACTTATGGAAATAATGTAATCTATTTTTTCACTGAGTTCGTTTATAAATATTTTTGATTCAGTATTAAATTGGTTTTCATTTTCATGTAATAATTGCTTAATGAATTCAATAATTTTTTTCGCATTACTGAAATTAAAAAGCTCAAATAAAATGGACTTCTCAAAAATAGATTTATCTTTTTCAAAAATATTTGCCAGCTCATTAATGGGTTGATTCTCCATAAATAATTTAATACGCTGGTCTGTTCTTACACTGTTTGCTGTTATTTTACTAAGCAAAACTAAGCCCTCCAGTGATGTGCATCTACTTAATGCAACATATACCTGACCTGCCGCAAATGCTTGTCCGGCATCAATTACAGCTTTTTCAAAAGTAAGCCCCTGACTTTTATGTATCGTAATGGCCCAGGCTAATCTAAGCGGAAATTGATTAAATGAACCTACTACTGTTTCTTCAACTTGTTGAGTTTGTTGCTTGGCAGTATAACGAATGTTTTCCCAGGTAAATCTTTTAACTTCAATCAACTCATCTTCGCCTTTACAATGCACCCAAACGGTATCTTCTTCTATTTTTTCTATTACACCTATTTTGCCATTGTAATATCTTTTAATTCTTTCCTGATCATTTTTTATGAACATTACCTGTGCGCCAATTTTCAATATTAAGTGTTCATCTGCAGGATAATTTTTTTCAGAAAAATCTTGCCAAACAACCGCTCTGAAAGTAACCGATGAAGATAAAATTTTATTCAGGGCAATTGTATTGATCGAATCTGCTTTTGAATTATGTGTAGTAAGCGTAATGTAGCCCTCGTTATCATTTGGATTAAATTGTGGCTGATAACGTTGATGTAAAATATTAAGTCCGGCTTCATGGATTTCGTTATTACGAATCATGTTTAATACATCTATAAAGTGTGCATCTTTTTGCCGATAAATTTTATTTAACTCAATATATGCTGGTTGATGTTCTTGAATCGATTTACTGGAAAAGAAATAAGGACTTTCATAATGTGGTGATAGTATTTGCCATTCTTTATCTTGAGCTACCGGAGTAAGTTGAAACAAGTCTCCAATTAATAATAATTGCACCCCTCCAAATGGTATGTTTACTTTATTTCTATAATGCCTGAGTATCGTATCGATCGCATCAATTACATCACACCTAACCATGCTAATTTCGTCTATAATCAATAACTCTAACTGCTGAAAAAGTGTACGTTTATCCGATTGGATTCTTAATCGGGATAGTAAGTTTTTTCTGTCAATGCAATCTTCATTTGATTCGCCACTAAAAATGGGTATATGCGGTAAAAAGGGAAGTTGAAAAAATGAGTGAATAGTTACTCCGCCTGCATTTATTGCTGCAACTCCGGTAGGTGCAATAACGGCCATTTGTTTTCGGCAATTATTTCGAATATGCTTTAAAAAAGTAGTCTTGCCAGTACCTGCTTTTCCGGTTAAAAAAACAGACCGATTGGTATATTGAATAAAATCGGAAGCAAGCTGAAAGTTTTTGTTCGATTCATCGACAGCAATGGAAGGAGCCATTATAAATAATTAATTTACGATACAGTGTTTTAGCGAATTACATGTTACCATCAAAACCAAACATTATTTACACATTAAGTGCAAAATAAATTGATAGCTAAAAGTTATGAAAAATATACATATCTAATAAGCTCATTCTGTTAACTTTTTTATAATATTATCATTCATTTCTCCCTTTTTTCCTAGAGAATAGTCGAATAAAATCATGCCTGTTTTGGCCTTAACTGCAATTTTCTTCTCGTCTCCATCAATTCGTTCAATGCAATAAAACAAATCAAATCCCATCTTATCAAAATCTTGTGCCTGAACAGAAATAATGAGTGAATCGGGGTACTTTAGTTCCTTTTTATATTCGATAGCAACATCTGCCATAATGAGCCCTATTCCGCAAACATCTATTTCAGAACATCCTCTGGATGCCAAAAATTGTGCACGTGCTTCATGTAAAATACTAAGTACCGCATCATTGCCTACATGTGCGCCATAATTCAAATCAGTAATTCTTACTTGCATTAAAGTGCTGAATGAAAAGGAGGTTGGTAAACTTATTTTTATTCTGTTCATATATTTTTATTCAAAAAATCAATCAATTGGGTAGTAGCTTTTTTTCTATGACTGAATTCATTTTTTTCCGCTAATGTCATTTCGGCAAAAGTTTTTTCAGCCCCATCGGGTATAAAAATTGGATCATATCCAAAACCTTCCACCCCTTGCTGTATTTCATTAATACGTCCTTTGCAAATCCCTTCAAATAAATATTCCCGACCCTCCCAAATTAAAGAAATTACAGTCCTAAATTGTGCAGATCTGTTATCCTGATCCGTGAGCTTTTCTAAAAGCTTATCGATGTTTGCTTGAAAATCTCTTCCCTCACCTGCATAGCGGGCACTCTTAACGCCTGGTTCACCATGTAATGCAAATACTTCTAATCCTGTATCTTCACTAAAACAATTTTTTTGGGTTAACTCATGAATTACAGTCGATTTCTCTGTTGCATTCGCTTCTAATGTATGATGAGGCTCTGGGATATCTTGATCTATCCCTGCATCTTTCAAGGAAATAACTACAAGATTTTCTCCAACAACCGATTTTATTTCCTTTACTTTATTTTCATTGTTGGTAGCAAAAATCAATTCTTTCACCTGCATATAATAGTATTATACATTAAATATTTTCTTAAGGCTTACCCAAAGTTTGGTTTTTTCTAGTTTTGCGTTTTCTCCTTCACCGATGTATATTTCGAGAGATGGCCCTAATAAAAATTGACAGTTATTATATTGTTGAACCTGATAATGTGGAATACTAAATGGCAATTGAATATGTTCTGTAGTTACATTAAACATTAAGCATATGGTTGAATTTAATTCCTTGCTAATCTGAGCAAATAACATTGGATTACGCTTGATATTTATGATTGCTACATCCGATAAATTTAATTTACAAGCCCCCATAATTTTTGTTAAAAACTCCAAGTTCCCATCCTTTAAATAAACTGCATCAGCTTCGTTTACCAATATGGTGATCTTCTTACCATTGTCTCCTAAAAAGTATTTCTCCGGTTTAACTTCTACAGAAGCTTTTGGCATTGCAGTATTAGGTTGTACTATAGCAGTCTCCTCAGTTCTACCACTCTTTGTATTTTCTTCTACAATCACCAAACTATTGGCATATAAGTCAACTATTATCGAATCAGGCAATATTTCTTGCATGTTTTTTATAATTTAACGTTCATTAACACTTGTTAGCTTTTTATTTTTTTGTTTCTTTGCACCCAAATATAAAACTATGAGTGAAGTGATGGATATAAAAGTTACGCAGACTGTTAAAACCAGGTTGCACGACCAGAGTTTAGAAAATGCACCTTTTGGCCATTATTTTACCGATCATATGTTAGTGGCAGAATATAAGAATGGAGCATGGGTAAGTGCTGAAATAGTACCTTATCAGCCTCTTCAGTTAGATCCTTCCCTTGCAGCACTTCATTATGGCCAATCTATTTTCGAAGGAATTAAGGCATATAAAGACGATACCGATAATGTGGTTATTTTCAGACCCTTAGATAATTTTAAAAGATTTAATATATCTGCCCAAAGAATGCAAATGCCGGATGTACCTGAGGAGATTTTTATAGGCGGAATGAAAAAGTTAATTGATTTGGATCGAAACTGGATTCCAGGAATTGCCAATCATTCCTTATATATCCGACCATTTATGTTTGCAACAGATGCCATATTAGGCGTTAAACCATCGGAGACCTATAAGTTTGTAATAATTCTGAGCCCTTCTGGTCCCTATTTCAGTGCTCCAATGCGGATATATGTAGAAGAAAAATACACCAGAGCTGTAACAGGCGGAGTTGGTTTTACAAAAAATGCCGGAAATTATGGTGCCAGTATGCACCCTACCATCAAAGCTCGTGAATTGGGCTACGATCAGGTATTGTGGACTGATTCAGTCGAACATAAATATTTACAGGAGGTAGGCATGATGAATGTGTTTTTCATCATTAATAACGTTGCCATAACCCCATCTTTAGAAGAAGGAACTATTCTTGCCGGAATTACACGAGATAGTGCCATACAAGTATTGAAGGACATGGGGCTTAATGTGGAAGAACGTAAAATAAATATTGATGAAATTATTGATGCGTACAAAGCCAATACTTTCACTGAAGTTTTTGGAACAGGAACTGCCGCCACTATCTCCATGATTAAAGAATTACGCTATAAAGATTTTGTAATGAATTTCAATACCGATGAGTCCAAAATAGCCCCCGAATTAAAACAACGTCTCGATGATATCAGAAAGTCCAAAGCACCGGACAAATACGGTTGGTTGGTTAAAATATAATTCTTTTGTAAGGATAAAGTAAAGGGAGACGATAATTTCTCTCCCTTTACTTTTATTACTATAGTTTTATAAAACGCAATGATTGCTGATGATTTCCACTGTTTACCTGTAGTATATAATTCCCATTATTCAGGTCACTCACATTGATTTTTACTGTGCCAAATTGAATTTCTCCAATATTAATTGATTTTAAAAGTGCTCCGGAAACCGAATAAATTTTAAGTTGGGTACTTTCTTTTTTGCCTGATTTAATTCCAATCATCAATTCATTTGCTACAGGGTTAGGATATATTTTTATGGTTAATTGATTAATAATGTCGTTGAAATTTTCTCTTGGATACGATTTACTAATATCAAACCGCCCCGTCAGAAAGGTTTTAGCTGTTGAAATAGAATCTGTGCTAAAATGATAAATACTATCTTTCTGAAGTGGTAAGAATCTGTTGGTATAGCGGTCGTGTAATACCAATAAGTTGTCTTTGGGAAGAAATGCCTGATTTACTTTGAAATAGTAATTTCTATATTGATTAGTTTCAATTCGTATTGGAATAACTGCACTATTATCCAGCTTTCTTGCATCAACAGATAATTTTTGGTTGTCTGAGCTTAAAGTATACAAATTAAGATCTGGATTAAATAACTTCAAACCATCCAAGGAATCTTTTGAATTTCTGACCCCTGCATCTTCTAACAATACCAATCTATCCCAAAAAATATTTTCGGAGTATAATCCCAACTCAATATTAAATCCATTATTTCCCTCAAATAAATTAATACTATCCGGATGTTCATTCCATAAATTGGTTTTACTCTCCTCAGGAATAAAAATCGCATTATTGTGATAGCCTTTCGCTTCTGCAACAAATGCATTAAATGGATTGAGTATGTATGATTGATTAGCAGGAATAGCACTAAAACCACCGTTTAATCCCTGCTTTGGATTCCAAATCCAATAATATTTACCAACCATCCCACCGTTTGTAAATGAGGCTACATTAACCGGCGATAAAAAAGGATTACTAATTACATTGAATCCAGCCTGATCACTTTTTTGTAGTGCAATTTCCTGCAATCCTGTATTTAATTTCCCCTCTAAAACAAATAAGGAGGAATCAGTAAATCCTTTGTTTTCTATGCGTATCCCCTGAAATGGCAGCCATGCATTATTGCCTGATTCAGGATTAGGATTAAATTTTTTCCAATTATTGGAAAGGCTAAAACTATCGGTATTTGTTTTTGGATTGGAATAAGATGCGTATGGACTAATTGTTAAACGATTCATCGGAATAGCATCCATAAATGGATGTCCAAACAAAATAGCTCGCTTAATTGGATAGCCAAATTGATATTCAGCTTTTACAGATCCAATTATTTGTGTTCCATTGGCACTGGCGCCTACAATGGCTTTATGTTTTAGTGTTAGTAGATGATTAGTTTGTAAACTTCCTTTAGAAAGTACCAATGAATTTGAAATACTTGTTGAATAGCTTAACGTTACGCCTTCTACATTATTTATAAAAACATTTCCGATGGTATGCTCCTTAAACATATAGGCATCAATTACTTGTTTCGATTTACCACTAAAATCTATGGTGCCAATTTCTGCTTGAATTGCTGCAGTATCTGCATAGATCCGATCTAAAATTTCAAGGGAGCCGGTAATAGTGAGTGCAGCATTTTTTTCGATCTCTAAATTTCTTACAGTTGAATGTTCATTAATTAATGGAGCGTTGGTGTAAGTAACAGGAATATATACATCACTCGTGTCTGTAGGAATTACATTGCCGCACCAGTTCTCCCTAACATTCCAATTATTATTTGTTTTGCCTGTCCATAAATTATTAGACCATACTTTTATAAAAACACTATTTGATATTTTAGTGCAGCCTCCATTTAGTATCTTTCTTCTAAACCATGTATTTTTTATTAGCGAAGGAGGTTGATAATCTTTACTTTGTATTGTTCCAGATGCTGCTGCAAAACCTGTGCTATCCGACAAAGTACTCATTTCCCAAACATATACTGCTGTTGAGTCTATCTTGTTTTTTTCTGATCCAATTATTAATTGAGGTGTAGACGATTTACATATAGGCGCATCGATATTTTCAATTTTATTTTCACTAATTTCTGGTGTTATTGAAAATAAAATTTTTTTAGCAAAAGTATTTATACCATCACTAACAGTAAAAATGCAGGAGTCAATACCGTGGTATTTCAATAGATTCTGCACATAAAAGTTTTCAGGAAAAATGTTATTCGATGTACTTTTTTGATTGTTTGTTGTTTGGGTAATATTTATTTTAGTAGGTGCTGAAATTAATGACCAAGTTAAAAGTTCGTTGCGCTCTTTGTTATTTACTTTTAAAATTGTGTCTAATAAAATGTTCATGATGCTTTCACAAAACATCAGTGTGGTATCTTTAGGGTTAATAAATTCAGGTGTTACTGCATCAATTTTAATATGTTGAATGTTAGCTGACTTAACAGAAATAGTTGCTGAATTACCTGCGATATCCTGAATCAAAAGGTTTTTAGTGGAAAAGGCAGATGATATTTTTATTCCATCTTTGTCTAATTCATTTGGTTGAATGATATACATGAAAACTAATGAATCAGATGGGTTTAATGTGATGCAGGTTGCATTTCTAACTTTACTACCGATAGTTACTGGTATGTAGTTAGTGGGTGAACTCGTTTGAATTAAAACAGGTTCATTAAAACGAAGCACAAGTTTTAATGAATCACCTGCTTTTAAAAGTGTATCGCCGGAATGGTAAAAGCCTGATTGTAATGGCTTATTAACATCAATCCGGTCATTTGATTGAATAATTGGATGCGCATATTCAATACTTTTATTATTTATTGCATCACTTAAAATAATCGACACGGAAATGTCTTCGGCAGCAGATACATCTGTTCCGTTTGCAGGGATAACAAAATAGCAGGAATAGGAGCTGTCATTCGTTTTGCTAAAGTTGTAGAGCGGTATTTGATGAATAAAACCATGAATGAGTTTACAGGTATCCATTTCTTTTTTTATTTGTACACTCACTTCAACGGTATCTCCAATTTTCATTGTTTGGTTTAAGATTTTAACATCAACCATCTCTGGGCCTACTTTGTCTATTATTTGAGAATCAATTGAAAAAAAAGGCAAGTTTAAAATATTAGGAGATAGGGCAGTATCATTCGAAATTCCTATTTGTATAACGCCCTCACCTTCTCCGGTATACACTTTTGCGGTATAGGCTGATCCATTTCCTTCAACATCAACAATTTTTACATTAGTTAATCCAGTGGTTTTTATTGCTAGATTACGATTGCTTAAATTACTTAAGTTGCCACTAAAACGTATTCCGTATTGAATGGTATCTGCATTAGTAGGATTTTCGGACAAACTATAAATTGCTTCCACTTCTATAGGATCGGGTTCTTTATAATTGGCAGAAAAATTAAATTGATCAATTGCCATTAAATCATCGTTTCCTACTTCATCGGAATCTTCCCATTTCAATATTAGTTGTTCACCTGGATTCCAGTCGTTTATAGTTAAAGTTTGACTGATGACTGACTGATTAACTGCAAGATTACCGTTTAATGTAGCTGAACCGGATGAAGTTTGTAATGAAGAAAAGTTTAATAATGGCAGCAGATTAAATGCGGTGGTAGATAACTTATTAGCAAGACCGGTTTTATACTTGCATAACCACGTATTTTTATTTCCTGATCCGCCTTTTCTCCATTGTTCTGCAGTAAATGAAACCGTAATATTGTTTAGTACACTGCCTGTAGCATTCATTAAAACGATGCCTATTGAGCTAATGCCGGCACTTGAGGCTAATGTGCCTAATGCTCTGTCTGTACTATTGGTACTACCCACGCTAAAGGTGCCTTGACCGGCGCCGGAACCGGTGCCAACCAAAAAAATGCTGTTGGAACCGCTGCCTGCAGTTTGCGTAAACTGCCATCCTGTAAGATTATTGCCTAAGATAGGGGAGGAAGCAATCCAATGCGGGCCTTTACCAACTAGCACAAAAGAGCCGGAATTGGGTAAACCATCAAAATTTTGCTGGTACAAACTATTTTTTTCTAAATAATTGATCGCCGAGTCGTTTTGAGCATTCAAGCAATTAGATATACCACTTGAACAAATCAAAAAGCACAATAAAATGGGTCGCATAAGCGTTTTGGGCTTTGCGGGGTTACATAATCAAAATAAATATATTACTGATAAATAAACAAGTTTCAATCAAAAAATGGGTTTAAAAACGGTATTTTTGAGCGTATAAATACTTTTTTTTACAAAACATTTTGGAATCTCGTTTCTAGCCATTACCTTTGCCGTCCGAAATTTTAAATGGTTTATAATGCCTACAATACAGCAATTAGTTAGAAAGGGCCGCGAAATAATCAGGGCTAAGAGTAAGTCAAGAGCTTTGGATGCATGTCCTCAGCGTCGTGGTGTTTGTACTCGTGTTTATACTACTACACCTAAAAAGCCAAACTCAGCTTTACGTAAAGTGGCTAAAGTGCGTTTGACAAACAAAATTGAGGTGATTGCGTATATTCCGGGAGAAGGTCACAACCTTCAGGAACACTCAATCGTTTTAATCCGTGGTGGTCGTGTTAAAGACTTGCCAGGTGTACGTTATCATATTGTACGTGGTAGTCTGGATACTGCTGGTGTAAAAGACCGTAAGCAGAGCCGTTCTAAATACGGAACTAAGAAAGAAAAAGCTAAGAAATAATCAGATAATTGTCTAATAATATAATTCGCCAATACAATGCGTAAAGCACAAGCCAAAAAATTACCTTTAGCGCCAGACGGTCGTTTTAACGATAAGCAGGTAACTCGTTTCATCAACAATTTGATGTGGGATGGTAAAAAAAGTACTGCAATCAATATTTTTTATGATGCAGTTGACAAGGTTTCTAAAGCAACCGGTGAAGATGGATATGAAGTATGGAAAAAAGCTATTGCCAATGTAACTCCTGCTGTTGAAGTAAGAAGTCGCCGTATTGGTGGTGCTACCTTCCAGATCCCTTCAGAAGTGAGAGCAGATCGTAAAATCTCTTTGAGCATGAAATGGTTAATCCGTTACAGCCGCGAGAGAAATGGTCGTACAATGGCAGATAAATTATCCAATGAAATCATGTCTGCTGCAAAAGGTGAAGGTGCTGCTTTCAAAAAGAAAGAAGATACTCATCGTATGGCTGAAGCCAACAAGGCATTCTCCCACTTTAAAGTATAATTTTTATACATATATTCTTAAAAAGGCTACCTAATATGGTAGCCTTTTTGCTTTATTTGGGCTTGCTAGCCCATCTTATCCAATTTTTATCCCTTTCTCTGCACAAATAATTGCTAAAACTCATTGCACTATCAGTAGAATGTGTACCTTTGCCGCTCTAAAAATTAGAATTTTTATGGCTGATTTGAAATTTCAACGAAACTTTGGTATTGCCGCTCACATTGATGCTGGTAAAACCACTACCACTGAGCGTATCCTCCGCTA
>CANHJH010000055.1 GCA_947460365.1 Sphingobacteriia bacterium
AGAAACGCTAACATTAAGAGAAGCTAAGGAGAGTTCTGCAATTGAAAATATAATAAGCACATTTGCCGAGGTATATCAAAGTAGCGTTTATTCCAATTTGTTTGCATCCGCTGAAGCGAAAGAAGTGCATCTGTACGCTGAGGCTTTAAAGCAAGGTTTCAATTTAATACAATCAAGCGGATTACTAACTAATAACCACATTTTGAAAATACAATCAGTAATTGAACAAAATGATGCTGGTTTTAGAAAAGTCCCGGGTACTAAATTGTTAAATGAAAAGACGGGTGAAGTTGTGTATATGCCACCTCAGGATGCATTAGAGATTGAAAGCTTAATGCAAAATCTCGAAGCGTTTATAAACAATGATGAGTTAGCAGATATAGATCCATTAATTAAAATGGCAATCATACATCATCAGTTTGAAACGATTCATCCATTTTATGATGGTAATGGGCGTACAGGCAGGATTATTAATATTTTATATCTAGTTAATAAAAAATTATTAGACATTCCTGTACTTTATTTAAGTAGGTATATCATAAATAAAAAAACTGATTATTACGAACATCTTCAAAAAGTAAGAGCAACTGGGAATTGGGAACCTTGGATTTTATTTATTTTGGACGGTGTTGAAAATACTGCTAAGGAGGGAGTTCTTTTAATTAATGCTATTCATAAGGCAATTCAAAAGTATAAACATGAAATAAAAGCAAAGCTGCCAAAATTATATAGTCAGGACTTGTTGAATAACTTATTTAAATACCCTTATACGAAAATTGAATTTATAGAGCGTGATTTATCTGTTAGTAGAAGCACTGCGATTAGATATTTAGAGGAACTAGTGAAGAATGATTTTTTGGAAAAGAAGAAGTTAGGCAGGGAGAGTTATTATGTCAATAAATCACTTATTGAAATATTGAGTCACAAATAATTTGATGGAATTTGTGTGTAAAAGCAAAAACCGACCCAGTTGGGTCGGTTTTTTATTATTTTCTAAAACTTTTATTATTTTAGAAAATAATACTTTGTAGCCGGTACGGGAATCGAACCCGTCTTTGCCCCGTGAAAGGGGGCTGTCCTAGCCGATAGACGAACCGGCCATCTTTTGAAGACGCTTTTGTGTCAATCGGGATGCAAAAATAAGGGTGAATACTAATTCAGCCAAACTTTTTTTAGAGTTTATTAGAGAATTTTTAAATTTTCTCTCAAGAAACTTTAATTTTGCGAAGCAAACAAGGAATTTATCATTTAAAACAGCATTCAATGAGTACAGTTAAAGTTGCCATCAATGGTTTTGGCAGAATCGGTAGACTAGTTTTCCGCCAAATTTATAATATGAAAGGAATTGATGTAGTAGCTATCAATGACCTTACCAGTCCTAAAGTATTGGCACATTTATTAAAATATGATAGTGCTCAAGGTCGCTTCGATGCTACAGTAACTTCTACTGATGATGCTATAATTGTAAATGGTGAAACTGTAAAAATTTATGCGCAAAGAGATCCTGCTCAAATTCCATGGGGCGCTCATCATGTTGATGTAGTGATTGAATCAACCGGATTTTTCACTGATAAAGAAAAAGCTGAAGCGCATATCGCCGCAGGAGCTAAGCGTGTAGTGATTTCTGCACCTGCTACCGGTGATTTAAAAACAGTTGTATTTAATGTTAACCACAATATATTAGATGGTTCTGAAACAATTATCTCTTGTGCTTCTTGTACAACCAATTGTTTGGCTCCAATGGCTAAAGTATTAAATGATAAGTATGGTATCATCACTGGTATCATGACTACCATTCATGCTTATACCAACGACCAAAATACATTAGATGCCCCACACCCTAAAGGCGATTTAAGAAGAGCTAGAGCTGCTGCTGCTAACATTGTACCTAACAGTACTGGTGCTGCAAAAGCTATTGGTTTAGTACTTCCTGAATTAAAAGGTAAGTTAGATGGTAGCGCACAGCGTGTTCCTACCATTACTGGTTCATTAACTGAATTAACGTCTATTTTAAATACAAAAGTTACCGCAGAAGAAATAAATGCAGCTATGAAAGCAGCCAGCAATGAAAGCTTTGGTTATACCGAAGATGAAATTGTAAGCAGCGACATCATTGGTATTAATTTCGGCTCTTTATTTGATGGCACACAAACTAAAGTAATGACTATGGGTGATACGCAAATGGTTAAAACAGTTAGTTGGTATGACAACGAAATGAGCTATGTAAGCCAATTAGTAAGAACGGTAAATTATTTTGCAGGTTTAATCAGCAAATAATTTAAATCAATATTATCAACAAAATGCCGGTTTATTTGCCGGCATTTTTGTTGGTATTTTTCGCTAAATTACTTATCAATAAAAAATATAATAATGAGCTTATTCGCAGGAAATAATTTTAAAGGACAGAAAGCCCTAATTCGTGTAGATTTTAATGTGCCATTAGATAAACAAACGTATGCTATTGGTGACGATAACCGAATGAGAGCTGCCATCCCAACAATTGTAAAAATTTTAAAAGATGGCGGTAGTGTTATTTTGATGAGCCATTTGGGCCGTCCGAAAGAAGGGCCTGAAACCAAAAGCTCATTAATTCACATCGTAGGTCACTTGCAGCAACTGATCTCCAAAGCTATGGGCGTAGAAACCGCTGTTCAATTTGCAGATGATTGTATTGGAGATGATGCGGTAAACAAATCGGCTGCTTTGCAATCCGGTGAAGTGTTGTTGTTAGAGAATCTTCGTTTTTATAAAGAAGAAGAAAAAGGCGATGCCACTTTTGCCCAGAAATTAAGTCAACTAGGCAACGTTTATATTAATGATGCTTTTGGAACTGCTCATAGAGCACACGCATCTACGGCTGTAATTGCTCAATTCTTTGAAAAAGGTAAAAAGATGTTTGGCCTCTTAATGGAAGGTGAAGTAAAAGCTGCTGAAAATGTATTACACAAGGCCGAAAAACCATTTACTGCTATAATTGGCGGAGCTAAAGTGAGCGATAAGATTTTAATTATCGAAAACTTATTGGAAAGAGCAACCGATATCATCATTGGTGGAGGTATGGCATATACTTTCATGAAAGCGCAAGGCGGACAAATAGGAAAAAGTCTTTGTGAAGATGATCGTTTAGGCACCGCACTAGAGATTTTAAAGAAAGCAGCTGAAAAAGGCGTTCAAATACATTTGCCAGCAGACAGCATTGTGGCCGATAATTTTGCTGCTGATGCAAATACCGATACCGCATCTTCTAACTCCATACCAGATGGTTGGATGGGATTAGATGTTGGCCCTGATGCTTGCGAACAATTTAAAAACGTAATCCTGCGTTCTAAAACTATTTTATGGAACGGTCCGATGGGTGTATTTGAAATGGAGAAGTTTCAAAACGGCACCAAAACAATTGCCATTGCAGTTGCTGAAGCTACTGCCAAAGGTGCATTTAGTTTAGTAGGAGGGGGCGACAGTGTTGCCGCCGTTAATCAGTTTGGCTTTGCTGATAAAGTTAGTTATGTAAGTACCGGCGGTGGTGCCATGCTCGAATATTTTGAAGGAAAAGTGTTACCGGGTATTGCTGCAATTAATTCATAATTAAGCAACATCTTCACCTTTCGCGGCTCTTAACAAGCTAAACCAGTCTTCACGACTTAGTTTTATATTGCTTGCTTTTTTTGCCTGCGCTAACCTTTCCGGCTTAGTTGTACCTATAACGGTAACTATCCCGGAAGGGTGTGTGTGCAAAAAGGCCAGCAATATCTCATTCATGCCGGTTGCATATTTCTGAGCCAGTTCCGCAGCTGTTTGCGTAATACTTCTGAAATGAGGGTGCAAATCATCCGTCAATAATGTTCCGCCCAATGGTGCCCATGCCATAGGGGTTATTTGATGCGCTAAACAATTATCTAATATGCCATTGGTGAAAGGAGATAAACAAATTACAGACACTTCAATTTGATTGTATTGAATGGGTAAATATTTTTTCATCATATTTACCTGATGCGGCAAAAAATTAGATACCCCAAATGATATTATTTTACCTTGCTGCTTTAAATGCTCAATAGCCTCCGCTATTTCTACCGGATTCATCAATGGGTCTGGTCTGTGAATGAGCAATACATCTAAATAATCTGTCCCAAAATTTTCAAGAGAGCGCTCCACCGATTGAATAATATGGGTTTTACTTGTATTGTATGATTTAATTGAATGACTAGGCCGATTGGCTGTTACCATCTGAATGCCGCATTTAGTTATTAATTTTATGGAAGAACGAATAGATGGGTCTTCTTTTAACGCTTCGCCAAATTCCTCCTCCGTAGTATAATCACCATATATGTCTGCATGATCAAAACTATGAATGCCATATTCAAGACAAAAATCAATCATCTTTCGATAGTCCATTGTGCTAAAATTAGCACCCCATTTCCCCCAGCGCATACAGCCTGCAATAGGGGAACCGATCTTTTCTTTTGTCATCATCAATCAACTTTTTTGTAATAGGGATAAAAGAAAAAAGTCTGTTCCGAGCTAAACTCGAAACAGACTTCTTGAATTACTGCAAGGTAAATGGATTAATATCTGTTGTATCCACCGCCGCCGCCGTTTCCACGATCGCGATTTCCGCCACCGTATCCACCACCGCCACGATTTCCGCCACCACCGTATCCACCGCCACCGCGGTTTCCACCACCACCATAAGGCTTCTTCTTAAAGCCGCCTCTCTCGCCTTCTGGACGAGGGGTAGATTCGTTTACCACGATTTTGCGTTCCATAACATCTGTGTCATGTAAACCTGCGATTGCAGCGCGAGCCGCTTCATCATCAGGCATTTCAACGAAACCAAAGCCTTTGCTACGGTCGTTGTTAAATTTGTCGGTAACGATTTTTGCACTGCTTACTTCACCGAATGGAGTAAACAAATTTTGCAGGTCTTCACTAGACATGTTCCAGTTCAGATTTCCAACGTAAATGTTCATTTTTTTGAAAATTAAGTGATCAAAACCAAAGCGAAATCAGTAACCAAAAACCCTGAACCATTTACGTAAAAACGTTCTGAGAACTGGAACTTCTGCGTTTGGAGATATAAAGATAGGGGTTTTCGGTAAAAACCAAAAAAACCTGCCAAAATGGACAGGTTTTTTTGCAATATTTAATGAAATTAACTATTCAGCTACTACTTCAAAGTCAATTTCAGTGCCTTTACCGTTTCCAAAATCAATATTAGCCTTATATGTGCCTAATTCTTTGATTTCTTCTACAATAGTAATGCGCTTACGGTCAATTTCATAACCTTTTTGGTCACGAATTGCACGAGAAATTTGTAAAGAAGTAACTGCTCCAAAGATTTTACCACTTGTACCAGTCTTAGCTCCCAACTTAACAGGAGATGATTTCAATACTTCGATAACCTTGTTGATTTCAGCTAGCATTACAGCCTCTTTCTTAGCCTTTACTTTTAACTTCTCTTCTAACTGCTTTAAATTAGAAGGATTTGCTTCTACTGCAAACTTTTGTGGGATCAAATAGTTACGGGCATATCCGTTTTTAACGGTAACCAGTTCATTACGTCCACCCAAATTGTCTACATCCTGAATTAATATTACTTGCATGTTTTTTTTTTAGTCCCAGCGCCCAATCAATGTTGGTTGATCTGACTGTCCTCCCGATATACGGGGTTAGGGATGGTTAACTAATTATTCTATTTGTATAAGTCGGTAACAAATGGCATTAAAGACATTTGACGTGCCTTCTTTACCGCTTCTGTTACTTTACGCTGATACTTTAAAGAATTACCTGTTAAACGACGAGGCAATAATTTACCTTGCTCATTTACAAATTTCTTCAAGAAATCAATGTCTTTGTAATCTACATACTTAATACCGTATTTTTTAAAGCGGCAGAACTTCTTCTTCGGCTTTTCTTGCTTAATCGCGGTCAGGTATTTTATTTCATTCTTTGCCATGACTATGCTTCGGTTTTATCAAGTTTAGGAAATCCGCCATTCCTTTTAGTGTAGTTGTACTCGACGGCGTATTTATCGAGACGGGTAATCATGTGACGCATTACTTGCTCATCACGTAATAACTGGATCTTCAATTTTTCATTGATGTCTGAAGGTCCTGTAAACTCTAAAACCCAATAAATACCAGTTGTTTTCTTCTGGATTGGGTAAGCAAGTGATTTTAAACCCCATGGGTTACTGTGTACAACTGCACCACCGTTTTCAGCGATGAAGTCTTGGTACTTCTTCTGGGAAGATTTGAAATCTTCATCAGAAAGAACCGGAGTGAAAATCACCATCAATTCGTAATTGTTCATTACTTGAATTTTTTTGGTTAAAAATTGGTTTTTTCCCAGTGGATCCCGCAAGCGGAAAATCTGCCAAAACAGATTTGGGGCTGCAAAGGTAGGGTTTTATAACAATTCTAAGCGGCTATTTTGCAGTATTTTTTATGACTTTAACCGATTCTTACCCCTAAAATAGGCTTTTCATCCTAATTTGTATGTTTTTCTAATACGATGTAGGTAGGAAAATGGTCGCTGAAGCCTCCCCGATAATGATTGCCCTCCCAGGTCCGCATGGGATAACCTTTAAATCTGCCACTCGTTTCCTTCATAAAATAACTAGCATAAATATATGATTCACCATAATGCCAACCCCCATTGGTACTGTCTGTAAATGCCGCAGAAATAATGATCTGATCAAATAAGCCCCACACATCTTTATTGGCAAGCGTACCCATCCCCTTGGCATAATGCTTTTCCCATGGATTGAATAACTGATCCTTTTTTATTGGTGGATAGGTTCCAACAGTATGCAGTGTTTTGCGAATACTCTTATCTGTTGGATTATCATTTAAGTCTCCCATCAAAATAATTTTAGCGGCGTGCTCTTTATTTAGAATGGAGTCTATGTGAAGTTTACATACCAATGCTGCCGCTTCTCTCGCCGGACCGCTTCGCTCTTCTCCTCCTCTTCTGCTGGGCCAGTGATTCACCAACACATGCACTTGCTCGCCCGCTAAATACCCCTTTACATATAAAATATCACGGGTGGTGGCCGACTCTTTGCTTTTTCCCGGTAACGTAACATGTAGTGGAAATGCAAGTTGTGGAATAAACATTTTCGGATGATAAAACAATCCTACATCTACGCCTCTTGCATCTTTAGAATCAAAATGAATGAATTTTAGTTTCCGGTCTCTCAATAAAAAATGTCGTGTTAAATCATACAATACTGTGTCATTTTCAATTTCAGCCACACCAATAATAGCCGGTCCATATTTATGCTGTTCTGTTCCTATATCAGACAAAACAGTAGAAAGTTTAAATAATTTATCTCGATAAATCTCGGTATTGTACTGCTTGGCTCCCGATGGTATAAACTCATCATCATTGATTATTGGGTTATCAATGGTATCATACATGTTTTCTAAATTATAGAAAGCAATGACTATTTTTTCTTTTTTCGATGGAGAAAAAAACAAGTTGATCAATAATAAAAAGTAGAGGATGAACATGACTGTTTTTAAACTTGAAACTAACCACTTCGCTGTTCCATCACATAAGTATTTACCGTAATTTTTTACAGTGTTTTAACGGGGAGGATCTATGTATTTGCCGTAATAATTGAACACCTTGAAGTTCGAATAGCTGGTGTAATTAATTTTACACTGTTTGTAACTCCGCCGTTAATTATTGTTCATGCGGATGTTTTTATTTATTATTTTTTGTATTGCGTTCGGCTTTTTGAATGCACAATCTATTGCTGTCTACAAAAAAATTAAAAATCATTTTATAGATAGTATTGAATTGGCTTCATCACTAAATGAAGCATCGATTAATCAATTTGTAGCATCCGGCGATTTAGATGATGGAGTTAAAAGCGCAGAATCTTTTGTGCCTTCTGTACTCAATGCTAACAGAGATTTGTTTACTAATACTGCTGCCTTTCATTTTGGTATCAGAAGATTCCGCGCAAAAGGCTTTGATGCTAAACTGTTTAAAGTTTCAATCAATGATATCCCCATGAATCAATTGTCTGATGGGTATGCACCCTGGAGTAGTTGGGGTGGGTTGAATGAGGTAACGAATAATGCCACTGCTATTATTGGGTTGAAAGAAAATGACCTTGGTTTCGGCGGATTAGGCTCGGCAACTTATATCGATGTAAAAGCATCGCATTTAAGAGCTCAAACCAGTGTTGCTACTACGTTCTCCAATAGAAGTTATCAGTATAAAGTTTCATTTACTAAGATTGCTCCCTTCAATAAAAAAGGATGGGCTTACGCATTTTGTTTGAGTGAAAGATATGGAAGTAATGGGTTTATATCCGGGAGCTATTTTAATGCGCCTGCTTATTTTTTTGCGGTAGATAAGAAACTAAAAGAACATTTATTTTCTCTGTCTTTAATGGGAGCCCTATCAACAAGTAGTAGAACCGCTGCGATCACATCCAATCTGCACCATTTAGCTGGGAGTAATGGTTATAATCCAAATTGGGGAATGCAAAACAATTCGATAAGAAATGCAAATATGCAATCACTTCATTATCCTTTATTAATACTCTCTCATGAATTTACTACTCCCGATGAAATTAAAATAACCACTTCATTGGCTTATTCAATGGGCGAAAAAAAAGTAACTGCTTTAGATTGGTACAAAGCACCTGATCCTCGTCCGGATTATTACCGATATATGCCCTCTTTTCAATCAGATAGTGCATTGCAGTTATCTGTTAATCAATTGTATAAAGCGCAACCCGAATTATTACAAATTAATTGGAATCGGTTGTATGAAGTAAATCGAAACAGTTATGAAACCATACACGATGTAGATGGAATTTCAGGTAGATCTGTAAGTGGAATCAGATCGAGATACATATTGGAAGATCGCGCAGAGCAACATAAAAAAATCATGTTTTCGAGTAGGGTAAATCAACTAATTGGCACCAATTTTTCTTTTACTGCCAACATTAATTTTGGATGGCAATCTATCCGATATTTCAAAAGTGTGAATGATTTATTGGGAGGAGACTTTTATGTTGATTGGAATCAGTTTGCAGAAGATAAATCGGTGGAGTCCGCAGCTTTACAAAATGATTTAAACAGACCCAATCGTATGCTTGCAGTGGGTGATGCTTTTGGCTATGATTATACCATGATACTGCAAAAGCTTTCCGGGTCAGCTCAACTTAGTTATAAAACCAATCGGTTCGATTTTTTTGGAGGAATTGAAATAGATCATATCAATAATCTCAGAATAGGTAATGTACGCAATGGCGTTTTCTCCTTAAATTCTTATGGGCCATCCACTTCAGATAAATTCAACAATATGGCGCTAAAAGCTGGCGCTACGTATAAATTCAATGGTCGAAATTATTTTTATTTAAATACTGGATGGATGTTGCAAGCTCCACTTATGAACGACTATTACATTTCTCCAAGAACAAGAGATACCAGGCATCCAAAATTGTCTATGGAAAATATCGCCAGTGTAGAAGCCGGATATATTTTAAATGCACCTTTAATTAAATTCAGACTCAATGCATACACCGCCTTGTTTAAAAATGGAATGAATGTGATGAGTTTTTATCATGATGGATATAAAAGCTTAGTAAATTATGCCATTGGAAATATTAATCAGTTGCATTTGGGAACAGAAATAAGTGCAGAAGTTCAATTAACCAATAGACTGAGATCAAACCTTGCAATTGCTTTAGGAAAGTATGTTTACACCGACCGACAAACCTATGCTGTTTCAATAGATAATGAAGATTATATCAGTGAACAAGGTATTGTGTATACTAAAAATTTTCCTATTACAGGCACTCCTCAAAAAGCTTACAGTGCAGGCTTTACGTATCAATCGCCCTCCGGATTTTTATGTAGTTTTTCAGGAAATTATCTGGCCGATTATTGGTTGTCGTTTAACCCAATCCGAAGAACTTATGACGCAATGGCTACTATACCTGCAAACAAAGACATCACCTCCATTACGTCACCGGAAAAATTACCCGATGCGCTGGTATTGGATATGTCTGCCGCCTACTCCTTTTCTTTAGGCAAAAGTAAATCAGGAACATACAGATCATTGCAACTCTTTTTAAGTGCAGGAAATCTACTTAATCAAAGTATCATAACCGGCGGATATGAACAGCTGCGATATGATATAGCCAATGCAAATACCGAAAAATTTCCTTCAAAATACTATTACAGTCAGGGTGCAAATTATTCCTTAATCATTCGATATCGTTTATAAAAAGTCAAAAGTCAAAATTCAAAAGTCAAAAATCATAAAACGAAAATACATGAGCCTGTTTTGCAAAAAAATATTATATAGTTACTGCTTGTTTTGTTTTTTCATTGCTTTATGGGGATGTATTAAAAAATTTGATCAACCTGAAACCTATACCGGTAGCAATATACAAGCTAACCTAAGTATTCGCGCATTGAGCGAATTACATATTCCGGGTAATGCAGAAAAACTAACGGATGATTGGATTATAACAGGCATTGTTACTGCAAATGACGCTACCGATAATTTTTATAAAACCATTGTAATACAAGACAGTACTGCTGCTATTACTATTAGAATGGATGGGTTTGGCTTATCTGCTGATTTTCCAATGGGAAAAAGAATTTTTGTTCGGTTAAATGGGTTGTGGCTGGGCGAGTATGGAGGCATGCTTCAGTTAGGTGGGGCAGTAGATAGAACGGATCCTGCTTATCCGGAATTACTACCTATTCCCACGCCATTGTTTGCTAAATGCTTTATACACGGCAGTAAAGAAAAAATTCCTGACCCCCTATTGGTACATTTCGATGAACTTAAAAACACCATGCAAAGCAGGTTAATTACCATCGATTCAGTAGAATTGGTTCCTGGTGATACGGCTAAACCTTTTGCAGATGTTGTGAATAAAGCTACTGTCAACCATACCTTACGGATTTGTAACGGTGGCAGTTTATATTTACGAACAAGTGGGTTCGCCTCTTTTGCAGCGGTGAAAACACCTCGTGGAAACGGTACAATCACTGGCATCTATTCTACATTTGGTTCTCAAAAACAAATCATCATTCGCGATACTTCCGACATTAAGTTGAATGGAGGTCGTTGCTTCGGAAATAGTTCCAAACAGCTGTATTACCAAGACTTTGAATCCATTGCTGTTGGAGCTAATTTTATGTTGACCGGATGGAAGAACTTAGCAGAAACCGGCGGACAATTATTTAGCAGTCAAATGGCTGCTGCGAATCGATACGTTTCCATCAGTGCTTTCGCCAGTAAGCAATCGCTCGTTACATCCTGGCTTATTTTACCTCCAATTAATTTAAATTCCACTGCAAGCGAGCAGTTGAGCTTTTTAACCAAAGATGCTTTTGATAATGGCGCAACTTTACAAGTGTATATCTCCACCAATTATGATGGAGGATTATTTCCCTGGAAAGCAAAATGGAGCTTGCTCAAATCCCTTATTTCTAAGGGAGCTGTTAGTAATATCGCTTCAAAATGGACCGCATCCGGTAGCATTAGCCTCAATAGCTTTAGTGGGCTTGCCTATATTGCTTTTAAATATGAAGGGAATGATTTGCCGGATATTACCAATAAAAAGACCACTGCTTTTCAGATCGATGAAATAAAAGTCATGGGAAATTAGCGCCAGCTGTCAAAAATACTTTTTACGTGAATAAATTACCAAGTATTTGTCAACCTGTCAGCCAATAAAGCATTGGTACTTTCTTTGACATAACCTCTTCAAAAAATATTGCACATGCAAAAAGGACAGATACGCGTACAGACGGAAAACATATTTCCTATCATTAAGAAATTTCTTTACAGTGATCATGAAATTTTTCTACGTGAATTAGTTAGTAATGCCACAGATGCTACGCAAAAAATAAAAACCCTTTCTTCTATAGGGGAAGCAAAAGGTGAATTGGGTGATTTAAGAATTGATGTAACACTGGATGCCAAAGAAAAAACCATTACCATAGAAGATCGTGGTGTGGGAATGAGTAAGGAAGAAGTAGATAAATATTTAAATCAGGTTGCATTTAGTGGTGCAGAGGAATTTGTAACGAAATATAAAGACGCAAGCATTATAGGGCATTTTGGTTTAGGATTTTATAGTGCATTTATGGTAGCTGAGCGTGTGGAAGTGATCTCACAAAGCTATAATGAGGAAGCTGCTACAGTTTACTGGAGTTGCGATGGAAGTCCTGAATTTGAATTGTATGAAGTAGAAAAAAAGCAGCGCGGCACTAAAATTATTTTACATGTAAATGAAGAAAGCGCAGAGTTTTTAGAGGCTGGCAAATTAAAAGGCATTTTAGAGAAGTTCTGTAAGTTCTTACCAATACCTATCTATTTCAACGATGCAGCTGCAGAGCCAAGTAAAGAAGACGAAGCAGAAAAATCAATCAATAATACCAATCCAATTTGGGTTAAAAAACCTAGTGAACTTTCTAAAGAAGATTACGAAAATTTTTATCGAGAATTATATCCATTTGGAGAAACACCGTTGTTCTGGATTCATCTGAATGTAGATTATCCGTTTAATTTAACTGGGGTATTGTATTTCCCTAAGATTAAACAGAGTTATGAAATTCAAAAAGATAAAATACAATTATACTGCAACCAGGTATTTGTAACAGATGAAGTAAAAGATATTGTTCCAGAATTTTTAATGCTGTTACATGGAGTAATTGATAGTCCGGATATACCATTGAATGTAAGTAGAAGCTATTTACAGGGTGATCCTAATGTGAAGAAAATTAATGCGCACATCACTAAAAAAGTAGCCGATAAATTAGAGGAAATCTTTAAAAATGAAAGAACAGCATTTGAAGAGAAGTGGGAGAGCTTAGGCTTGTTTGTGAAGTATGGTATGATGACGGATGATAAGTTTTTGGAGAAA
>CANHJH010000056.1 GCA_947460365.1 Sphingobacteriia bacterium
AGGCGAATTCCATGTGACAAATAAAATCAATAAACGGTAACACATGAAATGAGCCCTAAATAAAATTTGCATATCATCCGCAAATCTTCATCAGGCGAATTCCATGTGACAAATAAAATCAATAAACGGTAACACATGAAATGAGCCCTAAACAAAATTTGCATATCATCCGCAAATCTTCATAAGGCGAATTCCATGTGACAAATAAAATCAATAAACGGTAGCACATGAAAATAGGATTGTATTTCGGATCTTTTAATCCCATACACACAGGGCATTTAATTATTGCTAGTCATGTAGCCAACGAAACCGATGTACAACAAGTTTGGTTAGTGGTATCTCCACAAAATCCATTTAAACACGAATCCACATTATTAAATGAATATCATCGTTTACATTTGGCACAGCTTGCCGCTGAAGATGATTTGCGAATAAGGGTTTCTGAAATTGAGTTTAAATTACCCCGACCATCTTATACTATTGATACACTCGTTTATTTACAGGAAAAATATCCGCAGCACGAGTTTTCAATTATCATGGGCAGCGATAGTTTTCAAAATCTTCCTAAATGGAAAAATGCCAATCTGCTCATTCAACAATATTCTTTTATTGTATATAATAGACCAGGCTCTATAGTAACTGAAACGCATCAAGCTAATGTAACCATTTTAGATGCTCCGCTCATTTCGATTTCTGCAACCCATATCAGAAAAAATATTCAGGAAGGAAAAAGCATACGATATCTTGTACCGGAAAAAGTGAGAGTTTATATCGAAGAAAATAATTACTACAGATAGAAAAGTAAAAAGTAAAAATGGGATTAGAAAATGAGATGAAATGAACTCGCTCCTTTATATTAAAAATAAAAATAATTTATATAAACTTATCCTGTTTTTTCCGTTCATATAAAATACGAAGCTGAATACGTATTTGATCTTCAAAATGAATAGCTTTATTTGAGCATTGTTCATTATTTGGAATTCTATTTAATTCCAATTCTTTTTAACATCATCATACCACGTAAGTAAATACTCTCATTATGAATATCAAATTAGCTGTAATCCTATGTCTGATTGTATTTCAGGCAAATGCACAACAACTTACCGTTGACAAAATCATGCAGGACCCGAAATGGATGGGCTCCTCTCCCGCCAATGCTTTTTGGGGTGTTGACGGAAAAACGGTTTACTTTAATTGGAATCCCGAAAAAAATGTGTCGGACTCTGTGTATGCTTTTACCACAGGTTCATCTCAACCAATAAAGATTAGTTATAGCGATGCACAAAAAACCAATGCAATTAGCAATGGTGTTTACAACACCAATCGAACACAGATTACATACAGTTATAGAAGTGATGTATATTGGCTGGATCTTAAAACCAACAAAACGATAAAAGTCACTTCTACGGAAGAAACGGAAAGCAATCCTAAATTTATTTTAAACGATGAGTGGATTGTATATTCCAAAAATCAAAATCTTTTTGCCTGGCATACCAAGTCGGGCACCACAGAACAATTAACCAATATTACCAAAGACAATGAAACAAGTTCTTCCAGAGGATTTAATGGAAGAGGCGTAGGTGGATCTGCAGCAAATAATGTGCAAGACAACTGGCTTACTCGTCAACAACTTAATATGTTTGCGGTATTAAAAGAAAGAAAAGATAAAAAAGATTCACGCGATTCATTCATCAAAATGAATCGTTATACCGGAGCTGATACGTTAAAAACAATTGGCATAGGTGAAAAAATGTTACAGGGTTTATTGATTAGTCCTGATGCACGATTTGTTACCTATCGTTTATTTCAAAATCCAACCGGAACAAAAAACACCATTGTTCCGGATTATGTTACCGAATCGGGTTATACCACCAATATCAATGCAAGAACAAAAGTGGGTAATCCTTTAGGTGTTTCAGAATTTTATGTGTGGGATAAATTACGCGACACGCTTATGCTCGTTCAAACCGATTCGATTCCCGGCATAAAAGATTTGCCTGATTACACAAAAGATTATGCCGACAAAAAAGACGGGAAAAAAATAAATAAAAGGGGTGTTATAATTTACGGACCGTATTGGAACGATGATGGATCTTTTGCAATAGTGGATATTCGTTCGCAAGACAATAAAGATCGTTGGATCATGCAACTGGAAGCTGCCACAGGAAAATTGATTGCAGTAGATCGTCAGCGTGATGAAGCCTGGATTGGTGGACCCGGTATTGGCGCAGGAATGTTTGGTTCAAAAATAGGATGGATTAACAAACAGACTTTTTATTTTCAAAGTGAGCTAAGTGGATACTCGCATCTTTATGTTGGAAATATCAATAATAAAAATGTACAAGCAATTACATCCGGAAATTTTGAAGTACAAGAGGTTGTGTTGAGTAAAAACAAACAAAATTTTTATATACTCACTAACGAAACGCATCCGGGTAAGCAGCATTGGTATAGAATAAAAACAGATGGTTCTGCTAAAGAAAAAATCACTTCTATGGAGGGTGGTTATGAAGTGAGCTTGTCGCCCGATGAAAAATGGATTGCATACCGATACTCTTATATCAACAAACCGTGGGAATTATTTATGCAAGAAAATGAGCCAGGAAAAAAACCGGTTCAAGTTACCAATCAATCGATGAGCGATGAGTTTAAAAAATATGCATGGCGCGAAGCAAAAATAATTACGATACCGGCTCGTGACGGAAAAAATATTTATGCGAGAATGTATGAACCGGAAACGAATGTAAAAAACGGTGCGGCCGTATTTTTTGTACATGGTGCGGGTTATTTACAAAATGTACATTATTGGTGGAGTAGTTATTTCAGAGAATATATGTTCAATAATTTATTAACCGACAAAGGATATACGGTTATTGATATTGACTATAGAGCAAGCAGTGGTTATGGAAGAGATTGGCGCACAGGAATTTATAGACATATGGGAGGAAAAGATTTAACGGACCATGTTGATGTTGCAGACTACTTAATACAAAATAAAGGGATCGATAAAAATAGTATCGGATTGTATGGAGGAAGTTATGGAGGTTTTATAACATTGATGGGCTTATTTACTACGCCGGATGTTTTTAAAGCCGGTGCTGCATTAAGACCAGTTACAGATTGGGCACATTATAATCATGGATATACATCTAATATTTTAAACGAACCATTTACCGATAGCATTGCTTATGCAAAATCATCGCCCATTAATTTTGCTGCCGGACTAAAAAATAATTTATTGATTTGTCATGGTATGGTAGACGTAAATGTTCATTTTCAGGATGTAGTACGTTTATCACAAAAATTAATTGAACTAAAAAAAGACAATTGGGAACTGGCTGTTTATCCGGTAGAAGACCACGGGTTTGTTGAACCCAGCAGTTGGACGGACGAGTATAAAAGAATATTGAAATTGTTTGATGAAAAACTGTTGAAAACTCAAAAGTAAAAATTCAAAAGTCAAAATCAAACAAAGTAATCATTATTGAAAAAGAACTTTGGGTAGAAACTTGTTAAAATAAAAAAAGTCAAAATTAAAAACGTAATCAGTTTTTAATTTTGACTTTTTAATTTCGACTTTTTTTATCTGTTCATGCTGGCCAAAAATTCTTCGTTGCTTTTTGTACCGCGCATGCGTTTCAACAATTCGTTCATTGCTTCTTCAGCATTCATATCGTTGATATATAAACGAAGAATATTCATACGTTGTAAAACTTCTTTGTCTAATAATAAATCATCGCGACGAGTAGAAGATCCCACTAAATCAATTGCAGGGAAAATACGTTTGTTCGCTAATTTTCTATCGAGTTGAAGTTCCATGTTACCGGTTCCTTTGAACTCTTCAAAAATAACTTCATCCATTTTACTACCTGTTTCAATTAGTGCAGTAGCTAAGATGGTGAGTGATCCACCATTTTCAATTTTACGGGCAGCACCAAAAAACTGTTTTGGTTTTAATAAAGCGTTTGCTTCTACCCCTCCGCTCAAAACTTTACCACTACTAGGAGCAACCGTATTGTGTGCACGGGCTAAACGAGTAATAGAGTCTAACAATATAATTACATCGTGCCCACATTCTACTAAACGTTTTGCTTTTTGTAAAGCAATGGAAGAAACCTTGACATGTTTTTCTGCAGGCTCATCAAAAGTAGAAGCAATTACTTCTGCTTTTACGCTGCGTTCCATATCGGTAACTTCTTCCGGACGTTCATCAATTAAAACCACCATTAAATAACATTCTGGGTGGTTGGCCGCAATGGCGTTGGCAACTTCTTTCAACAACATGGTTTTACCCACTTTTGGTTGCGCAACAATTAATCCACGTTGACCCTTACCTATTGGAGTAAATAAATCAATGATACGCGTGCTGTAATTAGAAGGCGACGTAAAAAGATTTAATTTTTCAAAAGGGAACAACGGCGTTAGATAATCAAAAGGAACACGATCACGCACTTCATCCGGACGTTTACCGTTGATCGTATCTACCTTTAATAAGGCAAAATATTTCTCCCCTTCTTTTGGCGGACGAACAGCACCCAAAACGGTGTCGCCTGTTTTTAAACCAAATAATTTAATTTGTGAAGGAGACACATACACATCATCTGGTGAAGATAAATAGTTGTAATCGGAAGAGCGAAGAAATCCGTAACCATCCGGCATCATTTCTAAAACGCCTTCGGCAGGAATAACCCCTTCAAATTCAATATTAAAAGTTGGTTCTTTCTTTTGTTTTTGTTGAGGTGCTTGTTGTGCGTTTTCGGCTTGTTGGTTGTCGAGTGCTTCTAAATTAGAAATGATCGCAGCAGCTATGTGACTGGTTGGATCTACTTCTTCTGATTCTGCGTTAACATCATTCGGTTGAGTTTCTTCAACCGGTTCGTTTTTTTCTTTTTTCTGCTTGTTCGGACCAGCTTTAGGATGAATCGCTTTTTTAATTGGTCTGGCTGCAGGTGCTGCTGTTTCGGCCGGTTCCATAATTTCAGCTTCTTCTATGGTGTTGCTGGTTTGTACCGAAATAGGTTTTTTAGCTTTGGGTCCTCTTTTCTTGGGTTCCTCTTTTGATTCACTCGCAGAAACAGCTTGTGAATCGAGGATTTTATAGATTAGGCCTTGTTTGTCTAGTTTTTTTGCACCGGAAATCTTTAACTGCTCAGCAATATCTAGCAGTTCGGGCAATAACATGTCGTTCAATTGCAGAATGTCGTACATAGTAAAATTCAATTAATCGGGGAATTCAATTTGTCTAAATAATTTAATCATGCCTAAGAATTAATTAAGCGAAGATTATGTTATGATTTTGTTTGATTTGGAAAGAGATTAACTGATGTGTCGGGGGTTAACGTAGGCAAACCAGCTTGTTTCCGGCGTAAAGTTAATGGATTTTGCTATAATTTAAATAAAATGGTGTTTTTTATTTTTAAGGGGTATTCTTTAAAATTATGAAGAAACCCTGCCATAAGAGTGAACAGATGCAGGTTGATTAGTTATCTTTGCAAACAATTTAAACAGGATGATTTGATTAAGTATAAATGCTATTATTTCATACTTCATTCAACAACATTAATTAACTACTTATGTTTAATAACAGAACTAAAATTAAAGTACTATTAAGTGACGGACAACCCGGCGAAAAAGTAATAGTAATGGGATGGGTTAGAACCTTTCGTAATAATCAATTTATTGCATTAAACGATGGAAGCACCAACAACAACGTGCAAGTGGTTGTGGAGCTGGGTTTATTAAATGATGAAACCTTGAAGCGTATTACTACCGGAGCTTCTATTAAAATACAAGGAGTGGTGGTTGCTTCTTTAGGAAAAGGTCAGTCGATAGAAGTTAAGGCAGAATCAGTAGAAATATTAGGAGACAGCGATGCGGAAAAATATCCGTTACAGCCTAAAAAACATAGTCTGGAGTTTTTAAGAGAAAAAGCGCATTTACGATTTAGAACCAACACATTTGGAGCGGTATTCCGTATTCGTCATTCATTGGCATTTGCGGTGCATCAATTTTTTAATCAAAAAGGTTTTGTTTATTTGCATACGCCTATTATTACGGCCAGTGATGCAGAAGGTGCGGGTGAAATGTTTAGAGTAACCACATTACCGGTAGATGGGTCTGCCGCTAAAACACCCGATGGAGCAATAGATTTTACAGAAGACTTTTTTGGGAAAAGCACCAATTTAACGGTAAGCGGACAATTAGAGGGCGAGTTAGGTGCGATGGCCTTTTCGGAGATTTATACATTTGGCCCCACATTTAGAGCAGAAAACTCTAATACCACCCGCCACCTCGCAGAGTTTTGGATGATAGAGCCGGAGATGGCATTCCATGATATTGAAGACAACATGAATTTAGCGGAGGCGTTTATTCAATACCTTATTCAATATGTGATGGAACACAATAAGGAAGATTTAGAATTTTTAGATCAGCGTTTAGCGGAAGAGGAAAAGCAAAAACCGCAGCAGGATCGTGCGGAGATGGGCTTGTTGGAGAAATTAAATTTTGTGTTGAGCAATAGCTTTGAGCGTATAACCTATACCGAAGCGATTAATATTTTATTAGAAAGTCCGGCGTACAAGAAAAAGAAATTTAAGTATGAGGTGAGCTGGGGAATAGATATGCAAAGTGAGCACGAGCGCTACTTAGTAGAAAAACATTTTAAAAAGCCGGTAATCGTAACAGGATATCCTGCAAAGATAAAAGCGTTTTATATGCGATTGAATGATGGATGCGAGCCGGGAAAAGAAACCGTAGCGGCAATGGACATTTTAGCTCCGGGTATTGGAGAAATTGTTGGTGGAAGTCAGCGTGAGGAACGCCTAGATAAATTGGAAGCTCGAATGAAGGAAATGCATATACCGCTGGAAGAAATGAGTTGGTATTTAGATACTAGAAGATTTGGTACCGTGCCACATGCTGGGTTTGGATTGGGTTTTGAACGAATGGTTCAATTTGTTACGGGCATGACCAATATCAGAGACGTAATTGCCTTTGCGAGAACGCCAAAGAATTGCGAGTTTTAAAAATTCAAAAGGAAAAAGTCAAAACAGAACATTTTTAATTAAAATAACGCAATCAATCTAATAAATTTGATTGCGTTATTTTAATTAAGGAAATTTAATGATGTTTACTACGCTGAATCAACTTAAAAGAGCTGAAAAAATAAAATCTTCTACAAACAATTGCACAACAATAATTGTTATTACCCAATGCAATCAGCCAAAATAGAACAACTTAAAAAGGAATTAGAGGTTATCCGCCCGCAATTGGTGCAACATGCCCTTTACAACAGCTTACCCAATTTACAGAAGCTGCAATTATTTACCACGTATCATGTATTTGCGGTATGGGATTTTATGAGTTTATTAAAAAGTTTACAGCAAAAACTTACTTGCACCAATGTTCCGTGGATGCCGGTAGGAATTGCCAATACCCGTTATTTAATAAATGAAATTGTGTTGGGTGAAGAAAGTGATGTAGATGAAGATGGAAACAGAACCAGTCATTTTGAGTTGTACTTAAAGGCAATGGAAGCAATGGGTGCTGATACAACAGTTATCAAGCATTTTATAGAAAGGTTGAGATCTGGAGAAAACATACATCAAATTTTAACTACAAGTAATTTGCCGGCGGAGGTAGAAGCGTTTTTACAATATACATTTGAAGTGATTGAAAAGGAACCCATCCATGTACAAGCTGCGGTATTTACTTTTGGGCGGGAAGATTTAATTCCGGATATGTTTATAGGTCTGGTGAAAGACCTAAGCAAAGCCTATCCAACCGAATTGAAAACGTTTAAATATTATTTAGAAAGGCATATTGAGGTAGATGGAGACCATCATAGTCATTTAGCGATGGAGATGGTTGCAGAATTATGTGGAGATAATGATTTGTATTGGGAACAGGCTACAGAAGCGGCTATAAAAAGTTTAAGATACAGAAAACGCTTATGGGATGCTGTTTTAGCTGTGGTTTTATAGAAAAAACACCGAATATTCGAAAAAAATTCGGGGATAATGCGTGAATAACGAAACGGAATACTATATTTGCAACCCGAAAGTTTTTGAAAACAAAACTGAAGGAAGACTGAAAAGGTGCGGTAGCTCAGTCGGTAGAGCAAAGGACTGAAAATCCTTGTGTCGCCGGTTCGATCCCGGCCCACACCACTTCAAACCCAAAAACCCCACGCTTGCGTGGGGTTTTTGGTGTTAAATGCGAAAAAACCCAACAATTGCTAAATTTTTTTAGAATTTATCAATCTGCAAATCCACCAATTTCCCAACTCCAGATCTACCCCTCCTGGTGTACCTATTGATGGTTGCCTTAGTATGTTATTGGCTACCGCTGTTGGTTATGGCAATAAAAAAGTTAAAGCATCTTGAGCAATAGATAAGTAATTATACTCATCAAATCAAAATGAAAATCAAAAACAATTGATAAACTTTAAATAAAGTGGTATCTTAATCATTATTTAATTTTTTTAAAAAATGATTATGAAAAGAATCACCTTTTTACTATTATTAATAAGTATTTTTTCTCTTAAAGCAAAAGCTCAAAAAAAACAACAAATAAATCCACAATCTTCAAATGGAAAAAACAGCAAAAAATCACCCGATGTTAATAAAAGCGATTTAAAAATTATTTCGATTGATTGCGAATATTTTGCTGATAATGGTAAGAGTCTTATTGGAAAGGCAATTAGTATGGGTGTATATTATGAAGATAGTGAAAATGAGAAGATGTCTCTAAGAGAAGCAGAATATGATAGTTATGAAGTAATGCTTTCAAGTCATCATGGGTTTTATGATAAGAATGATAAATTTAATGCAAGAAAAGTGCATTGCCCCGATGGCAATGTCTTTTACATAAGAATTCCAAAGGTCAAGCATTCAGAGTTTCCAAACATCAAGTATGGTTACATTACATTATATGGGTATGTGATTAATAAAAATACAATACTTGCTCTAGCGGTAGAAAGATAAATAAAGCATGTATGATTTTTGCGCGCTTATCTTTCATTAATAAATAATAGGTATCGTTTTTACCATTGACTGCAAGTAATTATTTTACTCATTTATCTCAATAGGTTAATTACCTTAGACAACATATTTACCGATGCAATTAACCAATAACAAAATAGTTGAAGAAATTACCACCAATGTGATTGCACCGGTTCATTTAGCAACAATGTTTACTACCATACCCTCACTCAATACAATAATCAATGTAACGTCTGGCTTAGCATTTGTACCCCTTAGTAAAACACCTATATATTTTGCCAAAAAAGCATTTATGCGTTCTTTTACAATTTCGTTGAGGCATTCCTAGAAAGCATCAAATATTGAAGTCATTGAAATGATTCCCCCTGGTTTAAACAACGATTTGGTGGAAAAGGAATACACGATGCGTTTGCGCCGGTTAGTGATTTTATCAACGCAGTTTTTTAACAATTAAAAGAGGGTAAAACCGAATTAACCTATGGTATGCTTGAAGATAGATTGAAAGAAAATAACGATGTTATTATTCCTCTTTTTAATATAATGAATCCATAATTAAAAAAAAGAAACCAACAGAATCCCATACATTTTAAAGGAATTATAGGGTTCTATTGGTTTCATCATCTACATTAAACAATAAAGAACTTTATTCATGCATTTCAACAATTAATAGAAAAGTTGAATCAAACCAACTTTTAAATAGGCTCTTCAAATAATTGACTATTGAATATTTAAAGCCATAACATAACTGCTGGTATTAAAATTGTTTAACTAAGTGAAGGTGACTCAATCATTAAACGAGTTACTATACCCCCCAATAGTAGCATCCCAATAAAACAAGCGCCGCTAATGTTAGCGAAGCTTGTAATTATGAAGCCAAAAGAGGCGGGAAGATAAAGATCGGCAAGCTTGTAAAAAGCTATGCGATACTATAAAAAAGGATTACGTAAGACCCGGGTAAACATTTGAGCGTTTTGCGGTTCTCCAGTTGGGCGCAATGGTACACATTTCCATATTTTGAATTTTACCAGCGGCATTTAGCACAATTAAAAGTAAGGCAACCTTTTTTTCTTTATCGCCTTGGGCCAAAATAATACAATTTATATGGTCTGAATCAGAACAACCTAATTCGGCAAATATTGTAGCGCCTGTTTTTTGTATGGTTTTAAACTTGCCGGTTATGTATTCCATAAAATTATTTTTGCCAACCATCGGCTCAAAAACGTGTTGACTTTCATACACAAAATCGTCGGCAATAATTGGTTCAAACAAGGAGGCGTTTAACGTGTTGTAGGCGGTAGCTACTTGTGTAATTAATTGTATCATTTGATTGTTTTTACAAAATTACAACTACCGGATATACATGGATACCATTGAGACTAATAATGCGCAATAAAGTAGGGCGATGTAATTTAGCCACGTCCAATAGATCTAATCAAAACTTCGGACATCTTATTTTACCCCCTTTGCCATCTTTGTTTAAAATATATAATAACGAGAATTCGGACGACTGATAAGATTTAGTAACAGCCAATTGATTATCAGCTCCTACATCGAAAGAGAATCCGGCTCTAAAATGATTCCATTCAATCCCTACATAAGGAATTAAACTTTCTTTTATGCGACTCCATAAACCGGCATAAATTTCATATCCATTGTCTTTACCAATGTAATAACTAAGCGCTCCTCCTAATAACAACTCATTGTTTTCTCCCTGGTGTTGGTACTGAAAACTTGCATGTAAAGTAGCGGAGTACGACAAATTAATATACGTACCCCCATGTAAATTGGCTCGAGCAGCAGTAAAATATGCTGGCGTTGTAAAACCAACGGTTGGTTTGGCAAAATGATAATAAGACGCTCCTACATAAAAGAGGTTATTGTTCTTCGTGTATGCGGTGTATAATAGGCCGGCATTAACATCTGCTGTGTTTTTAGAATAGGCATTGCCTAAAATTAATTCAGCTGAACTCAAACTAAATCCACCGGCCGTTAATTGGTCTTCAAAATTAGCTTTTGAAGGATCAAACCGATACATACTGTAGTTGGCCTGAAAGCCTGCCGCAATAAAATGATTGGCATTTTCATCAAGGGCTTTACTATAGCTAAGCGACAATGCAACATTATTGTCGTTTAATAATTTATTGCCGCTTTGATCGGTTAACAGCAATAAGCCGATACTTAATTTATCGTCGATTGGCAGATGTTTTTGCAAGATGGGTGCATCTAAAGAAATTGTTTTGGTGGAATATGCGTTTTGAAATTCAGACAACTGATTTCTGATATTAGTAGCTACCCTTAAGTTGCCATTAAAGTTACCTGTATTGGCTGGATTGAGCGTAAGCGGTGAGGCAAAAAATTGAGAATAATGTGGATCCTGCGCAAACAATTGCAGATAAATATGCAATACCAAGATAAGTATATATATGTTTTTTCGATTTTTCAAAATTCTTTTTTTAATAGTGTTACTATCTTAATACACTGATGTTTCCTTTATAAATTTTTTGTTCGCCAGTTATTAGTTCAATTACAATTTGATAAACATAGGTGCCTTGTTCAACAAGCCGACCATTATAGTTACCATCCCAACCAACACGCTTGTCGTTTGCTTTGCTATTGGATTTTTCAAAGACTTTCTGTCCCCATCTATTAAATATTTGAAATAGTTTAACTGTGGCAACTTCTTTTCCCGCAATCACATAAAACACATCATTAAGTCCATCTCCATTGGGTGTAAACGCATTGGGCAAAGCAATTAAAGATCTGTAATAAGCATATACTTGTAGTGTAGCTGAGTCTATGCAAAACAACGGCGTACTACCTACTATTTTTAAAAGAACATCGGCATTTGGTGTAAGGTTGGGTGTTAAACAATTGGCACAGCTAAGTCCGGTTGGAGGTGTCCAAACGATTGAGGTAGCCGAGTCGCCACTATTAATGGGTAATAGTTTTATGGGTTCTGATCTATACACGTCTATTTGAGCGGGATTGATCCGAATTGAAAAAGGGGTGAAGGGTTTGCTAACTGAGTTATTAGACAGGTTGTTTTCTAAAGGCGTTAGTCCCGGATTTAAATACGCAAATACACTGGTTATGTTTTGATTAACGACCGTATATTTAATGAAAGCTTCATTGTTTACAAAGGGTTGGCTTGTTTCAATCCAACTAGTACCTAAGTAGTTACTGGTTGGCAGTGTACTATCTCCATCAAAATACCTGATAGAGGTTCGTTTATAAAGGGAAGTATAATGATTGTCTAAATAAACGATACTATTAATTTGTATACTATCATTTTTATAACAAGAAACATATTTGTTGGCAATGGAAAGGTCTACCGGAAAAACCTTAATGGTAGCAAATGCAGAGTCCTCGCAACCCCAATTGCTCATAGTGTAAAGTTTTATGCGAGCAGTATCAATTACATAAAAAGTTGGATTAGCACAAGAAGTACAACTAAAGGAGCCAATGCTGGCGGACCAGGTAATAGATTTGGGCCAATCAGGAGTGGTAAGGTTTTTTATAACAAGGTTTGAATTGACAAACACGGTGGTATCGGTAATGGATAAGGAAAGTTTAGATTTAAACCCTTTTCGCGAAGACTTGTTGTTACCCTCATTCAATTCGTTGACCAATTGTTCTTCATCAAAAACCAGGGTAATAGAATCCAATCCTCTTCGGGGTGATTGAATAATATGCGTATATACTTTTTCACATTTACCCAAAATGTATTGATCGGTTACAAAACTATTGAGCATTTTAATAGATCCTGAAACGC
>CANHJH010000057.1 GCA_947460365.1 Sphingobacteriia bacterium
ACAATCAACAAACAGCATGATGAACTTCGACAAGGGGAGGCATTTTCTATTAATTTGGCAGCTGAAGAACATAGTAAAAAATTTTATATAGAGAGTTATGGATGTGCTATGAATTTTTCTGATAGTGAAGTAGTTGCATCCATCTTAAATGCTAACGGATTTGGCGCAACATCCAATTTTGAGGAGGCCGATTTGGTACTAGTAAATACCTGCTCTATCAGAGAAAAAGCAGAACAAACCATTCGAAAAAGGTTAACAGAATTTCGTAAGGTCAAAAAGAATCGTCCCGGTATGCTCATTGGCGTGTTAGGATGCATGGCAGAGAGATTAAAAGCAAAATTATTAGAAGAAGAAAAATTGGTTGACCTGGTTATTGGTCCGGATGCTTACAGAACACTCCCGAATTTAATAAAAGAAGCCGCAGGTGGACAAAAAGGAGTCAATGTACTATTGAGTAGAGATGAAACCTATGGAGACATTTCTCCAATTCGCTTAAATTCAAATGGAATTACTGCATTTGTTTCTATAACCAGAGGCTGCAATAATATGTGCAGCTTCTGTGTTGTACCATTTACCAGAGGCAGAGAAAGAAGCAGAGATAGTCAATCCATACTTTTGGAAGTGCAAGATTTAGTTCATGCAGGTTATAGAGAGATTACGTTATTAGGTCAGAATGTTGACAGCTATTTTTGGGTTGATGAAAACACTGGTTCGCCAACTACATTCGCCCAATTATTAGAAAAAGTTGCATTAATAAGTCCTGATTTATGGGTACGTTTCAGTACTTCTCATCCAAAAGATATTACAGATGAAGTACTTTACACTATGGCTAAATATGAAAATATTTGCAAATGCATACATCTTCCGGTTCAAAGTGGAAATACGCGCATTCTTCAATTAATGAATAGAACATACACTAGAGAATGGTATTTGGCTAAAATTAATAGAATAAGGGATATTTTACCCGATTGTAGTATTACTTCTGATGTGATTAGTGGATTTTGTACTGAAACCGAAGAAGATCACCAAGATACACTTAGCATAATGGAATACAGCAATTACGATATGAGTTATATGTATTTCTATAGCGAACGTCCAGGAACATTAGCAGCAAAAAGATATACGGATGACATCCCACTAGAAATAAAAAAAAGAAGATTGCAGGAAATTGTTGATATGCAGGGAGTATTATCAAGTAGAAGCAACCAAAATGATATAGGAAAAACATTTAAAGTATTAATTGAAAGTACCAGTCGCAAGGGAGAGGCTGATTGGCAGGGACGAACAGGACATAATAAGATTACTGTTTTCCCAAAATCAAACAAAGGATATAAACCTGGTGATTATGTATGGGTAAAAATTGAAAACTGTACAAGAGCAACCTTATTGGGTAATATTGTTGAATCCCCATCAAAATAAAGTATTTTATGGATTTACAAAGTATTAAAAACAGATTCGGCATCATCGGCAATTCACCCGCATTAAATCATGCATTGAATACTGCTGTTCAAGTAGCGGCTACCGACCTTACTGTTTTAATTGTAGGAGAAAGTGGCGTAGGTAAAGAAGTTTTTTCTCAGATTATTCATTCTCTATCATCCAGAAAACATAATTCCTTTATAGCAGTCAACTGTGGAGCAATTCCAGAAGGCACCATTGATTCTGAACTATTTGGCCATGAAAAAGGTTCATTTACAGGAGCCGTTGATAGCAGAAAAGGCTATTTTGAAACAGTAAGCGGGGGCACAATCTTTATGGACGAAATTGGAGAAATGCCCATAGGAACACAAGCCAGATTGTTACGTGTTTTAGAAACGGGTGAATTTATTCGCGTTGGCTCCTCAAAAGTACAAAAAACTGATGTTCGGGTTATTGCAGCAACCAACAGAGAATTAATTGAATTCACTCAAAAAGGCCGATTTAGGGAGGATTTATATTATAGATTAAGTACAGTGCCCATTAGAGTGCCTTCATTAAGAGATCGCAAAGAAGATATTCTACTTTTATTTAGAAAATTTGTGGTGGACTTTGCGGAGAGATATAAAACCACGCCAGTACAATTAGATGAAGAAGCTAAGCAAATGCTGATTAATTATCCTTGGCCCGGTAATGTAAGGGAACTTAAAAATATTGCAGAACAAATTTCGGTATTAAGTACCAATTCTCATGTGAATGCGAATGAAATGCGAATCTTTTTACCAGAAAAAAGAGAAAATAGATTCCCCGTTCTTGCAGGGCAATCCACCGCTACCGGTGAATTTGCGAATGAACGTGAAATTTTATACAAGCTTTTTTTTGACATGAAAAAAGATGTAACTGAATTAAAAAAGATGTTTGTTGAGATTTTACAAAATCCGTCTTTAGCAAGTTCAGCTGCAAATTTTACGAAAGAATCAATTTTAAATGATTTTGGTGCTTTGTCAGATAACGGCACTAACGCTTTAACTACCCCTTCAAATATTCCGGCGGGCTCTTCGGTAAACCATCATCAGGCTACTTTATTACCTGCTCATGCTGTTAATTCGCAACCTGTTATATTAAATAATAATGATATACAACAACATGAAGAAATTGAAGAATCACTGAATATAATAGATAAAGAAAAAGAATTAATTGTAAAAGCTTTGAAAAAGCATAAAGGGAAACGCAAAGATGCCTCCCTGGATCTTGGAATAAGTGAAAGAACCCTCTACCGTAAACTAAAAGAATATGATATCGATGAATAATAAAAAATTTTCATTACTACTACCTAACCTGCTGATTATCATTATTTTATCTACAGGATGCAAAATATACTCATTTAAAGACGCTGTAATTCCACAGGACGTAAAAACTGTAAAAGTTGGTTTTATTGAAAATAGAGCCCGATATGTCAACCCGCAGCTCAGTCCCAAGTTAACAGATAAGGTTCAATCCAAAATAATTTCACAAACAAAGCTCACCCGAACCAATAATGATGATGCACATTACGTTATTAGTGGAACAATAACGAATTATGACCCTAGTCAAACGGTTGGCGTATCCGCTCAGCAAGCAACTACCAATCGTTTAACAGTTACAGTTCATATTGTTTTGAAGAAGACTTTAGACAATAAAGAAGAGGAATTTGATGTATCACGCAGTTTTGATTACTCAGCGAATCTTACACTTCAACAAGCAGAAGGTCAATTGTTAGATGAAGTAGTAAGGTCGTTATCAGACGAGATCTTTAATCGGATTTTCTCTAACTGGTAATCAAATTGTATATTAAAAATTAAAATGTTTACACAAGAAAAAGCCTTAAAAAAACTTACGGGCGGGGTAACTGTCGCTGAAATGAAAATGGAAGACATTGAAGAGATGTCTAAGAAATACCCCTATTTTTCACCTATACAATATTTATTTTCACTTAAATTAAAACGAGAAAAACATCCTTTAGCTGCGCCGCAGGCAATGAAAACTGCGCTTTTCTTTTCAAATCCTTATTGGCTCCAATTTCAGCTTAATTCATTTAAAGAAGCAGATATCACACACGTTGAAGAAAAATTGGAACCGGAAAACGCTGATGCAGATATCGATATACCCAATATTGAATATGTAAAGGGAATGATGCAAAATATTGGTACTTCAATTAAAAAAGAAGGGTTAGATAATTCGGAATTACCTGATTCTACAGAATATCAATATGAAAATACGCATCCTGTTGCCGCACAATCAGCTACAACAGCAGACAAAGATTCTAAAATAGCAAGTATGCTTGCTGGCCACCTTGCCGACTTTAAAAAACCTGTTGACCAAAACGATTCATTAGAATCAGATAACTTAAATGAAAAACTACATACCATTGATTATTTTGCTTCACAGGGCATCAAAATAGACCTAAATGAGCTTCCTAAAGATAAACTCACTACCAAACTGCTAACTTTTACTGATTGGCTTAAAGTGATGAGAAAATCAAAACAAGCCAATTTAAATACCCCTAAAAACCTAGAATTAGAGAATGCTGTGGCTGAAACAGCGCAAACTTCGGTAGAATCCAGAGAGGTATTAACAGAAACAATGGCTGAAGTTTTAGTTAAACAAGGGCAAATTGAGAAAGCAATTCAGCTTTTTATAAAATTAAGTTTCTCAAATCCTGAAAAAACAGCTTACTTTGCATCCAAAATTCAACAACTAAAAGGTATCTAATATGATCATTCTGTTTTTGGTTCTTATTGTAATTGCTGCCGTAGCGCTTGGTTTTATTGTTTTAGTACAAAACCCTAAAGGCGGCGGCCTATCTGGTAATGTGGGAGGGATTAGCAACCAGTTTATGGGTGTTAAACAAACCACTGATGTTTTAGAGAAAGGTACTTGGATCTTTGCAGGTATTATTGCTTTGTTAGCTTTATTCTCGTCATTTTTCCTGAAAACAGGTGAAAATGAGGTTGATTCTTCTATTTTACAAAAAGTAAACACCAATATATCCGCTCCAACTCCTGTTCAGCAGCAAGTTCCTGCTACTACAGTGCCAGCTCAAGCAGATACGCTAAAAAAGTAGTTCAAAATCTATATTAAAAACCCTGTCTTTTGATGAAGACGGGGTTTTTTATTTATTTTACAGCAGAATTATACTCGTATGCCTACTGAAAAGAAAAGAAATAATAGCCTTTCAATAATTGGAATATTATGTATTACAGCCTTTATCGGGGCATGGCTTTTTGCTGGCCCGGCAACTATTTTTCCAGAAAAAAGCAGAAAAATTACCATCAAAAAATTTGAAACCAACAAATCTATTGTATTAGCCAACTTTAAAACAGCAGGTATTTTAAGGTTTACTGCTTTATTAGGCATTGCTGGTGCCCCAATTAATTTGTGGGATAATATTAAGCCAGGAACTTATGAAATTAAAAGCGGAGAAAGTATTATAGATATTGTCAGATTGCTAAAAA
Organism: Sphingobacteriia bacterium; assembly: GCA_947460365.1. Classification (GTDB taxonomy): domain Bacteria; phylum Bacteroidota; class Bacteroidia; order Chitinophagales; family Chitinophagaceae; genus Sediminibacterium. The sequence continues at coordinate 4,911 of CANHJH010000057.1, forward strand.
GAGGACGGAGTTCAGAAATTAAGCTGGTTTTAAACAAAGTAAGAACCAAAGAAGAATTAACCAAACTAATATGTAAAACATTTCCACTGGATTCAACTTCAGTATTTGAATTTATTAATTCCGATGATTCCCTCAGCGCTTTTAATACAAATGCGAATCAACTATTTACTAATATTATTCCAAATACATACATTTTCTATGCTGATGCTACAATCAATAAAATAATACAGAAACTAATTAATGAAGGAACAGCATTTTGGTTGCGTGATAATCGAATCGGTAAAGTACAATCATCCGGAATGACTAAAGAAGAAGTATATACTTTAGCTTCAATTGTGGAGGAGGAAACCAATTTCGACTCTGATAAATACAAGATTGCCAGTGTTTATATTAACAGACTTAAAAAGCAAATGCAATTACAAGCCTGCCCAACTATTAAGTACGCAATGAATGACTTTACTATAACTCGTATTTACGAAAAATATCTAACCACCCCCTCGCCTTACAATACCTATATAAATAAAGGGCTTCCGCCTGGTCCAATTTGCACCCCTTCTCCTAAAACAATCGATATTGTTCTTAATGCTCCTAAAACCGATTATATCTATTTTGTTGCTAAAAGTGATTTTAGTGGTTACCATCATTTCAGCAGTAGTTATGAAGAACACACAAAATATGCAAATGAATACCAAAAAGAATTAGATGCACATCAGTTAAAAAAACAGCAAGAAAAATAATAAATTGACTAAACTAGAAAAAATAATTACATCGTTCCCTCCAATTGCTTTTGTAATAAAAAAAAGTAAAAAAATAATTATTCCGGGTTTCCAGGGAATACCGCTGCATGATGTTACCATTTTTTTTATACAACAAATAAAAAAAATTGGATTAAATGAAAGAGCTGCGGCTATCGCATTTAACCTAATAATGGCGCTACCTGCAACTATGCTGTTCCTGTTTTCGATTATCCCCTATTTCCCGAAGTTTTTAAAGATAAAACTACAAATACTTTCTTTGTTTAAAGACATTAGTCCAAATTCAAATACCTATAAGTTTATAGCTAATTTAATGGACGATTTAATGACCAGAAATGTGGGTATTTTCTCATTTGGTTTTTTGCTCATCATCTTCTATGCATCAAACGCAATGATGGCTTTTATTAGAACTTTTGACAAATCTATCAGAGAAAATGAAATATTTTTTTTACATCAACGATGGAGAGCTATTAGGTTAACTACCATACTAATGTTATTAATTATATCCACTACATTGGTATTACTTGGCCAGGAACAATTAGCAGCTTTAATCAGAAAAGTTTTTCATTTAAAAAAGAGAACAGTCCTTCCTTGGTTAAATTTTGTAAGATGGAGCATTATTATATCCCTTTTCTTTCTTGGTATTGCTTTTATATATAGATATGCCCCCTCGGTGAAGAAAAAATGGGATCTAATATCCCCAGGGTCTGTGTTAGCTACATTACTTACACTATGTACTACTTTAATATTTTCCTATTGGGTAAATAATTTCGCGTCTTACAATAAAGTATATGGCTCTATTGGAACTGTATTGATTTTAATGTTGATTATTTATATAAATGCATTTATTTTATTAATTGGATTTGAATTGAATGTAAGTATTACATACTTATCCAAACACGCAAAAGAAAAACATAAATTTCATAAATAAGCTGGTTCATATTTATTCTGTTAAACCCCATAAAGACCTTAATGTATTAGCCTCAGGATAAGAAATATTGGCATTATCATAATGGCCAGCGTTTTTTTTCTGTCTCAATGCCTCATATATGGTAACAGCACATGCGACAGAGATATTTAGGCTTTTAATCATTCCCATTTGTGGTATCATGAAGTTGCCATCCGATAATTTTTGAGCTTCTTCACTAACACCGTGATGTTCATTGCCAAACACTAAAGCAATACTTTGTGTGAAATCTATATCGTATAATTCAACCGAATCTCCCCCTAAATGTGTAGTATAAATTAAATCAAATTTGTTTCGCAATGCGGCAAAGCATAATTCGATATCGCTAAAATGATGAACCGTCAACCATTTAGCAGCACTACTACTACTTTTTACACCAAAATAATCGTGCCGTGGTATTACTGTGTTTAATACATAAATCTCCTGAATACCAACAGCGTCACATGTTCGCATAACTGCTGAAATGTTATGTGGGTCATGAACGTTTTCCATTACCACAGTTAAATTTCCCTGTCGCTTAAGTAAAACGCTTTCAATACGATTTCTCCTTTCTTCTCTCATGTAAAAGTTTATTCATTTATTTTACCCATAGCAGCCTGCTTCATTTTTTGAGCAGTTTCCACTCCAAGATATTTTTCGATGCGTCCTTGTAAAAAATAAATTACTGGAGTTAAAATGATGGCTACCGTAAACTTATAAATATAATTCATCAAACATATAGCCAATACTAATTGCCATGTCCAACCATTTCCAATTTTAAAAGCTATAAATAACACTACAAAGCTATCAACCAATTGAGAAACTAATGTAGATCCAGTTGCCCTTAACCAAATCCACTTTTCGCCGGTAATTTTTTTGATCTTATGAAACACCATTACATCAATTATTTGGCTTACCAAAAAGGCAATTAAACTTCCTACAATAATCCACATGCCCTGTCCAAAAATACTCCCAAAAGCAAGTTGCATATCATCTATTCCACTATCTTTTTTTGAACCAATCCAAAAATCTGCTGGTGGAATACTCATTGCTGCATAAAACATAAAAAAAGCATAAGCAATTAATATAATTGCTGTATAACTTATTCTTCTAACTGCTTTTGGCCCGTAATACTCATTTACGATATCAGTAATAATAAATTCTAAAGGCCACAACAAAACACCACATGTAAGGTTGAAAGCTAAGCCAGACTGTCCGAAAACAGTAAAACTAGACGGCTGCAATCCAAATAATTTTTCTAAAGAAAATATTTTGCCCCCAATACATTCTGCGATTAATGCATTAGCCACAAAGAATGCAGTAATGGCAACAAAAAGCTTTGTAGCTTTATCTTTTAAAATATTTGTAATCATATAGGTAATATAAAATAAACGTAAATCTGAATAATTAGTAAAAAAAGGTTGAAGAAAATCATCCAAACAGGTAAACGAACCAATGCTTTCTTAAAAAAGATTACTCCATACCAACCATTAACAAACAAATTTAAAAATGGAGCTACCATCCATCCTAATATTATAATAATGGCATTAAAATCTGTTTGATCAATAAGATTTGGATGTCTTTGTTGGTACAAACAAAATAAAAAAAGTACATTACAAATTGTTGCTACTCGATAGGCGAATAAAATAGAATTCGATTTCATCCCTGCAAAGTCAATAATTATTGAATAGTTTTTTCCTTGAAAAATTTACTAAAGTATAGTAATTGATAATCAATACTATTTCTCCAATAAGCCGCATTATGCATACCCGGACGCTCGATATAATCATGTCCAACTTTGTTGGCAGTTAATTTAGTGTGAAGATTCCGGTTTACTTCCAGAAAAAAATCATCCAACCCACAATCAAAAATCAAACGCAATTCCCCATTTTTTAGAGAATCAGCCATATTAATCACCGTATTTCTGTCCCAGTTATCTTTGTTAGTAGTAAGAGGCCCTAATACTTTACTCATGTCCCAATTATTAGGAAATGGACGTATATCAACCCCGCCACAAATACTACCAGCTGCGCCAAATAAGTCTTTATGCTTAATCGCTAAATAAAAAGCGCCATGTCCTCCCATACTTAATCCTGTAATTGCTCTGTAGGAAACTTTATTTATTGTTGGGTAATGATCATCAATATACGGTACAAGTTCTTTAATCATAAAAGTTTCATACTTATAGCTCGAATCTACCGGACTATCAAAATACCAACTGTTAAAACCCCCATCGGGCATAACAAGTATTATTTGATTTTCATATGCCTTTTGAATTAAACCTGGAGCATCTTTTAACCAAGACTTATGATTGCCACTATACCCATGTAACAAATAAACAACAGGTAGTTTACTTCCTGCAGGAATATTATCAGGTTTTATCACTAAAACTTTAATGGGCTTTTTCATACTCAAACTAAACACAGAAATAGAGTCAACTGATGCTTTAGAGGAAAAACTAATGACGAAAAAAATATATAATAATAACTTTTTCATAATAGTATTAAATTATAAAATACAAATGCCACCCTTGAAAAAGTGGCATTTGTATAAATTTAGATATTTCAATTAATTATTTACTTTTTCCTAATGCATTTTGCATGGGATTCATACCACTCGACTGTCCTCTACCTCTTGCTGCACCTGCTTTGAATATGGAGAACTTACTTGGTTCGTCAATTGCAGGCCAGGTGTTATTGGATTCATTAATATCAGCTGTTTCTCTTAATGGATCTAGTTGAATTTTAACTGCCTTCTGTGTTGTCATGAAAACTTTAGTTACTTTATTTTCATTTTTTCTCCAAATTTGAGCTGGAATACGCTCGGTCTGCTTACTACCATCAGCAAAAGTAAATTCCACGATAATCGGCATTACTAATCCCCCTTTATTTAAAAAGGTGATTTCATATAAATTTGAAGACTTATATTTTTCCTTTTCTTCTTCTGTTAAATTTTCCAGATTACCTGCAAATGACGGAACAGGAAAAGTTACAGTTGAATCATAAGGCTCTATTCCTCTTGTGTATCTCCAATAAAAGTCTCTTAATGAAGTATCTACATCTGTTTGAAACTGAATTTTCTTGTCATTTCTATTTCTAATTTTAGAAATATCGTCATATGCATTTGCGCCACTAAACAATGGCTTATCTAATCCTCTTTTCACTTGTGGTCTGTCGGAACCTGGTAAAGTAGTTGATGAAGGATCCATTACCGCTAATTTAACGGTGTCGATTGCAATGTCACATGCTTCAATTCCATAATACCATCCTCTCCAAAACCAGTCTAAATCCTCCCCACTTGCATCCTCCATAGTTCGGAATAAATCTGCAGGAGTTGGGTGTTTAAATGCCCATCTTCTGGCATATTCCCTGAATGAAAAATCAAATAGCTCTCTTCCCATAATTGTTTCACGTAGAATATTCAATCCTGTTGCTGGCTTTGAATAAGCATTAGGTCCAAACTGTATGATGTTTTCAGAGTTTGTCATTATGGGTTCTAGCTGTTCCTTAGGCAATTTCATATAGTCTGCAATAGCCCAGGCTGGCCCACGGCGAGATGGGTATTTGTTATCAAATAGTTCTTCAGTAAGATATTGTACAAATGTATTCAATCCCTCATCCATCCAACTCCATTGACGTTCATCGCTATTAATAATCATTGGAAAGAAATTATGCCCTACCTCATGAATAACTACACCTAACATACTATATTTAGTAGCTTCAGAATAGGAGCCATCTTTATTTGTGCGTCCATTATTAAAACAAATCATTGGATATTCCATACCATTTGCAGCTTCAATGCTCTGTGCAACAGGATATGGATATGGTATAGAAAATTTAGAATAGGTTTTAATAGTATGTGCAACGGCCTTTGTAGAATATTTACGATATAACCCATAAGCCTCCTTAGGGTAACCACTCATACACATCACTTTTTTACCATCAATAAATGCTGGCATAGCATCCCAAATATATCTACGACTAGATGTCCAGGCGAAATCTCTTACATTCTCAGCTTTGAATAACCATGTTTTCTTTTGTGAACTTTTGCTTTTTTCGGCTTTCAACGCTTCATCAAGTGTAGCCACTTCAACTGGATCTTTGGCATTTTGAGCCTGATTCCAGCGAGCCAATTGAGCTGGTGATAATACTTGCGCATAGTTTTGACAAACACCAGTGCCTAATACAATATGATCCGCCGGTAAAGTTATTTGAACACTATAGTTTCCAAACACTAAAGCAAATTCCCCTCTTCCTACAAATTGATGATTTTGCCAACCCTGAAAATCACTATATACGCACAGACGAGGAAACCATTGAGCCATGGTAAACAATTGATTACCATCCTCTAATGTTTCAAAACCGCCTCTACCACCAAAAGTCATTCTATCAGGAATTTTATAGCTCCAATCTAAATTAAATTGAAATTTTTGACCCGGTTTCAATGCTGTTGGTAAATCAATACGCATCATCGTTTTATTGATCGTGTAGGATAATGCCTTACCTGTGATATCAGTTAACTTAGAAATGATGTGACCATAACCATTGTCTTTTTTGCTCTCAATAAAATTATCGATAGCCTTTGTAGATATCTGACGATTTAATGTAGAAGCATCCTGATAATTTGCATTGTTAATTGTGCTATGCTCATTTTCATCTAATTGTAACCAGATGTAAGTAAGCACATCCGGTGAATTATTGAAATAAGTAACTTTTTCACTGCCTTTTAATTTTAAATTAGGCTCATCTAACTCACAAGTAATTTCATAGTCGGCGCGTTGTTGCCAATATTTAGGCCCAGGTGCACCGCTGGCTGTTCTGTATTCATTTGGTGTAGGTAGAATCGTACCCAACTGTTCAAATTTATTACCGTGGTTAGACGTTGGATTGTTCATGATATTTTGGGCTTGCGCTGAAAAAGCTAAACCTAACATCAAAAAAATTACCGCAATTTTCTGCATAATTGTACTTTTTATTATTAGAAAGGTGAACGTTCTATTGCCATTTGTAAAGCTAGCGCAAATGAGACTGCCGACACAAATAGCATATATTCTCTTCGATTTATTTTAAATAATGACACTAATATAAGAGATATTATTAACAAACAAAGTACAATAATAATTTGACCAAATTCCAAGCCTAAATTAAAGGACAGTAACTGAAAAACAACTGATTCACCTTTCCCCAAAAAACTTTTAAGATAATTACTGAATCCCAGCCCGTGAATTAGTCCAAAAAACAAAGCAAAAAAGTATATAGCCGGAAATTTCTCTTTAAAAATAAACTTCTTTACAAACACATTACTAATAGATGTTATAACGATGGTGATTGGAATCAAAAACTCAATCCATTTTATGGAATAATTTATTATATCAAAAATACTTAATATAAGCGTTATGCAATGCCCAATCGTAAATGCTGTAACTAAAACTAATAATTTCTTCCAATCATTAAATTGATAGCGTATACTCAATGCGACAATGAATAGCAGATGATCCATCCCTTTCAAGTCTACAATATGCTTAAATCCTATTTCAAGGTATAATACAAAATCATTCATAAGAAGTATTTAAATTTATCACGACATTTGTATTGTATAAATAAATATTGTTGAATGGCAAATATAATGGTTCAATGGTTGATAATGGCTAGTATGGCAATTGTGCACCCTTTTTTTGTATCGGTAATTGATATCAATCATAACGCAAAAGAAGCGATAGCTGAAGTGAGTATTAGAATATTTACCGATGATTTAGAGAAAACGATTCAAAAAAATAGCAATTTTAATATTGATTTAGTTCACCCGGAGAACAAAACAATCATTGATAAAAAGCTAAATGAATACATTAAAAATCACCTTCAATTAAAAATCAATAATTCACCTGTTTCTGGAAACTATTTAGGCTACGAAATAGTAAAGGAGAGTGTCTGGATATATTTAGAAGTATCCGGTATAAAAGAACTTAATAAATTAGACGTAAATTGTAGTTTATTGTATGATTTTGAGACCAGTCAAATCAATATTTTTCATGTGAAAAGTAAAGGGAATGAAAAAAGTTTCAAACTCGATTATCCTTCAAAAACTTTTAATATGACATTTTAGGTTGTGGTTAAATTATCGTCTGTTTTATTCT
>CANHJH010000058.1 GCA_947460365.1 Sphingobacteriia bacterium
AAGAAATGGAACAGCAAGGAAGATGTATTGCAGTGGAACTTTAAAGAACCTAAAATAGAATGGTTCAAAGGGGCTAAGTTAAACATTACCGAAAATTGTTTAGACAGGCATTTAGAAGAAAGAGGACATCACCCTGCGTTAATTTGGGAGCCTAATTCACCCGATGAGCAAAGCCGAATACTTACCTATAAAAAATTACACGAAAAAGTTTGTCAATTTGCTCATGTATTAAAAAACAACGGAGTTCAAAAGGGCGATAGGGTTTGTATTTATATGGGGATGATTCCTCAATTGGCAATTGCTGTGTTAGCCTGCGCAAGAATTGGCGCCATTCACAGTGTTATTTTTGGTGGGTTTTCTGCACAAAGTATTGCAGATCGATTAGATGATGCACAAGCGTCTTTTATCATTACTTGCGATGGCGCATTCAGAGGAGCCAAAGATATTCCTTTAAAAAGCGTAATTGATGATGCATTAATCGGGAATAAAAATATAAAAAGAGTAATTGTTTGCACCAGAACACGTACGCCCGTATCAATGATCAAAGGAAGAGATGTTTGGTGGGAAGACGAAATGCAGCATGTAGAAGAAAAAGGACTAACTTATATTGAAGCCGAAGAAATGGATGCAGAAGATCCTTTATTCATACTGTATACCTCAGGCAGTACTGGTAAGCCAAAAGGCGTGGTGCATACATGCGGTGGGTATATGGTGTACACCAACTATACTTTTGTAAATGTATTTCAATACCAACCCGGACAAATTCATTTTTGCACTGCCGATATTGGCTGGATCACCGGGCATAGTTATATCGTATATGGGCCATTAAGTGCAGGGGCTACATCTTTATTGTTTGAAGGGGTACCTACTTTTCCGGATGCAGGTCGCTTCTGGGATATAGTAGATAAATTCAGAGTAAACATTTTATACACTGCACCAACCGCAATAAGAAGCTTAATGGGTTTTGGTTTAGGGCCATTACAAGGGAAAGATTTATCTTCTTTAAAAATATTAGGTACTGTTGGAGAACCCATTAACGAAGAAGCATGGCATTGGTATAATGAATATGTAGGGAAGAAAAAATGCCCCATTGTAGACACTTGGTGGCAAACAGAAACAGGAGGTGTATTAATCAGCAATCTGGCAGGTATTACCCCTGCAAAGCCAAGCTGGGCAACCCTTCCATTGCCTGGGGTGCAAATGTTACTGGTGGATGAAAATGGCAAAGAAATAGTTGCGGAAGGTGACGAAACTGTTTCCGGAAACCTTTGTATTAAAGGCCCTTGGCCTGCAATCCTAAGAACTACCTATGGTGATCATGAGCGTTGCAGAACTAATTATTTTGCTACTTATGAAAACATGTATTTTACAGGGGATGGCGCATTAAGAGATAAAGATGGTAACTATAGAATTACTGGTAGAGTAGATGATGTATTAAATGTAAGCGGTCACCGAATTGGAACTGCAGAAGTAGAGAATGCAATTAACATGCATGCTGGGGTAGTAGAAAGTGCAGTAGTAGGATATCCGCATGATGTTAAGGGACAAGGCATTTATGCTTATGTGATTTATCAGGGCTCGCATGCACAGAACACACATGGCACCGGCGATATTGTTAGAAAAGATATTTTACAAACAGTTACCAGAATGATTGGCGCAATTGCCAAACCAGATAAAATACAGTTTGTTAGCGGATTGCCTAAAACCAGAAGCGGTAAAATTATGCGTAGAATTTTACGTAAAATAGCAGAAGGGGAAACAGACAATCTTGGCGATACTTCTACCTTGTTAGATCCGGGTGTTGTAGATGAAATTAAGAACGGAAAATTATAACTCAATTTTTCCCTTAGATAAAACAGCTGCATCAATGAACCGATGCAGCTGTTTTACTTTTGAATTTTTTACTTTTGAATTTTATTCCTCAAAGTTGTCCCATTTCTACTTTCATTCTGTACGCCATTGTCAACAGCTAATTGGCCATTTACCAACACGTATTCAAATCCTTTACTGTATTGATGTGGTTGGTCGTAGGTAGAGGCATCCATTACTGTTTGCTCATCAAATACTACTAAATCAGCAGCAAAACCTTCTCGCAACAAACCTCTGTTGTTTAGATGAAACTTTTGTGCAGGCAAAGAAGTCATTCTTCGGATGGCTTCCTCTAAAGAAAGCACTTTTTCTTGCCTTACATATTTGCCTAAAACTCTTGCGTTGGTGCCATATCCTCTTGGGTGCGGGTTACCTTGTTTGAATATTCTAATACTGGCATCACTGGCAAACATGTTGAAAGGGTAACGCATTATATTTTTCACATCTTCATCACTCATACCATGAAATACCATACCAGCACCACCTTGCTCCATCATGTTAACGATCGTTTCTGCTTCTGCAAGTGCAGTATGTTTATTGCCTTTTATCAAATTTACCTGCTCAATACTTTTGCCATTCAGTGTGCTGTCTGCCTTATAACTGGCTACCACTGGATAACTGAAATGCGAAAGTTTTCTTTTTTTAAGTTTAGCAATCATGTAAGCTTTTACCTCTTTTCTAATAGATGGGTTGGCTAAACGCACTTTTATAGAATCTTGTCCGTCTGCCAACACCCAATCCGGCAATAAGGTACTTAATGAAGTACTGCTTGCCGTATACGGATATTGATCGATCGTTACATCTATTCCTGCTCTTCGTGCTTTTTCAATCATTGGAATAGTTATTTTACTTCTTCCCCAATTTTGTTGACCGCTTAATTTAAAATGCGATATTTCTAAGGGGATATTGGCTGCTCTGCCAATCGCAAAAGTCTCTTCTATAGCACTGGTTACCTCATCCCCCTCATCGCGCATGTGGCTGGCATAAATACCATTGTATTTTGCTGCTACCTTGGCCAACCGAACAATTTCATTGGTTTTGGAGTAAGTACCCGGAATATAAATAAGTCCGGTTGAAAGTCCCACCGCTCCGTCTTGCATGGCTTGTTCAACAATGGTTTCCATCTGTTGCAGCTCTAATTCGCTCGGATCCCGGTTTACGGAGCCCATCACTGCTTTTCTTACATCATTATGGCCAATTAACACAGCCACATTAACGCTCACTTTTAAACTGTCGATCATATTTAAATAGCCACCAATATTCACTTCCGATAAACCACAATTACCCGTAATTACAGTAGTTACCCCGTCATAAATAAAGTTGGAGGCCAGTGGATTTTTCTTTTCATCCCCTTCAATATGGGCGTGCACATCAATAAAACCTGGAGCAACAATTAAATTACTTACATCAATGGTTTTTTGCGCTTGCCAATTATTTAATTGGCCAATACGTAAGATTTTCCCGTCTTTTATGGCTATATCTCCTCTAAACCAAGAATTACCGGTTCCATCTATAATTTTCCCATTTTTCAATAAAATGGTTGCTTCTTGTGAAAACAGGTTTTGGCAAACAAAAATTAACAGTAAAAAGGGGCTAATTCTCATAATAATATTATTCTATTGATTGAAATTAAGGAAAACGGTTTCATTTATGTAATTTTGCACTCCCTAAAAATTGGATATGCTGAATAAGCTTGAAGCGATTAAAGCGCGTTTTGATCAGGTTGGAGTTGCACTGACCAACCCCGAAATCATTAACAATCAAAAAGAGTTTGGTATTTACAGTAAAGAGTACCGCGCTCTCGAAAAAATTGTAAATCCTTACGAAGCTTATACAAAGGTATTAGCCGATTATCAATTTGCTAAAGAAGCATTGAATAGCAATGATGAGGACATGAGAGAATTGGCTAAAATGGAGTTGCCCGAACTGGAAATTCAAAAAGATAACCTGGAAAAGGAGTTAACTAAATTATTGATTCCTAAAGATCCGCAGGACGATAAAAATGCCATTTTAGAAATTCGTGCAGGAACGGGTGGAGATGAAGCCAGTTTATTTGCAGGAGATTTGTTGGGTATGTATTTGAGGTATTGCGCTAAAAAAGGATGGAAAACGGCTGTAGTAAGCGAAAGCGAAGGTACAGTTGGAGGATATAAAGAAGTGGTGGTAGAGGTGAGCGGCGAAGATGTGTATGGCACCCTAAAATTCGAAAGTGGGGTACACAGGGTGCAACGTGTACCCAATACGGAAACACAGGGTAGGGTTCATACTTCTGCTGCAACCGTAGCTGTTATGCCGGAAGCCGAAGAGGTTGATTTTGAATTGAAAGAAAGTGATGTAAAAATGGAAACCGCACGAAGTGGTGGCGCCGGCGGTCAAAACGTCAACAAGGTTGAAACCAAAGTATTCTTAACCCATATTCCAACTGGTGTAGTGGTGGTTTGTCAGACGGAACGTTCTCAGTTAGGCAATAGAGAAAAAGCCATGACGATGTTGCGTACTAAATTGTATGAAGAACAGGTGCGCAAGCAAGAGGATGAAATATCCCGTCAGCGTAAGACATTGGTAAGCACCGGCGATAGAAGTGCTAAAATACGAACGTATAACTGGCCGCAAGGCAGGGTTACCGACCACAGAATTGGCTTAACTTCTTACAATTTAGATGCTGTAATAGGTGGCGATATAGAAGAGTTCATCGAATCATTACAAATGGCCGAAAATGCCGCTAAAATGGTAAACCAATAAAAGTATTTTGCATTGCTGATTTACTCAAATGATTAGTTTGGTTGATTAGCGATTTCTTTTAATTTGAGTTCCCATTTCCAGGCAGTATCCATCATTTCAGTGATACCGTAATTAATTTTCCAACCCAATTTGCTTAAAGCAGCATGGTTATTGGCATAAATAGCTATAACATCTCCTGCTCTCCTTTGCCCAATCTCATAATTAAGTTTCAACCCACTTACTTTTTCAAAAGTTTGAATGGCTTCTAAAACAGTAATGCCAATGCCCGTGCCTAAATTAAACACATCGCAATTGGTTTCATTCTTTTTATGTAAAAGATATTGAATAGCTAAAGTGTGCGCATGGGCAATATCTGAAACATGAATAAAATCTCTGATACAACTCCCATCACGCGTGTCGTAGTCATTTCCATAAACCATCATTTTAGGCAGTTTCCCTATGGCAGTTTGCGTAATAACCGGAAAAAGGTTTTGAGGCTTACCTAATGGAAGTTCTCCAATATATCCAGACGGATGCGCACCAACCGGATTAAAGTAACGCAATAAAATGGCATTGACAGAACTGGAATTGGTAAAATCTTTAATGACAACTTCCCCCATTTGTTTGGTCGCACCATAAGGCGATTCGGCTGTTTTGATGGGGGATTGTTCGGTCACTGGTATGGTATCGGGATTACCATATACCGTACAGGAGGATGAAAACACAAAATGCGGAACTTTAAATTCTTCTACGCATTTTAAAAGGTTGATTAAGCCAAATAAATTATTTTCGTAATATTTTATGGGGAGATGTACAGACTCTCCTACCGCTTTAAATGCAGCAAAATGTATGATCCCCTTGATATTAGTATGTTTTTGAAAAACGGCTTTGGTATCCTCAAAGTTTTTTAAGTCAACTACATAATTGATTACTTCTTTACCTGTAATTTTTTTTATGCCTGCGAAGGAAATAGGGGTGGAGGCAGAAAAGTCATCAATGGAAATAACATCAAATCCATTTTCAATTAAATCAATAATGGTGTGAGATCCAATAAATCCGGCACCCCCGGTAACTAAAATTGTAGGCATATAGTTAAAATATCCTGCAATATAAAAGGATATATTCAATTTATTGCCTGACTGCAATCAAACTATTTGCGAAAATCAATTAAGCGTATTTTACAATGATCGACTCAATAGCATTTGCTGCATCTTCACATTTATCGGTTGCCTTTTCCATTACCTGATAAATTTCTTTCTTCTTGATTACTTCTTTAAAATCATGCTCTTGTTCAAAAAGTTTTTCAATACTCATGTCAAACACATCATCAGCCTGATTTTCAATACTATTGATTTTAATCATGGCCTCGGTCATTTCCTTTACTTTGTTCATGTTCCTCAATCCAAAAACGGCTTTTTTTATTTCAACTGTACCTTGTAAAATCAATTCTGCCAGTTTCTGTATGCCAATCTCGTTCGGATTTATATTATAGAAGATCATTTTTTTAGAACAAGAAAAAATATAATCAGCGATATCATCTAAAGCACTCGCTAAATAGTGGATATCTTCTCTGTCGAAAGGAGTAATGAAATTGCGACCAAGTTCTGTAAAAATCTGATGGGTATTGTCGTCATTTTTATGTTCTAGATCTTCTAGTTGACTGCGCAAAGCAGCTCTTTTATTGGCATCCGGCTCATTCACCATTTCCTTTAATTTAATACCCATTTCATGTAACTTTTCAGCAACATCTTCAAACAACTCATAAAACACAATGTTTTTAGATCTGAATAAACGGTCTAAAATTTTAATGCCCATATATTTTCCCTTTAAAATTAAACTGTTGTAAAATAGCAATATGCTTTCGCACCATTCATCATCGGCTACTACAATATAGCTATTTTCTTACACAATATTTTTACTTTCTAATGTAAATCCAATAGTTGTACCAACATCGGGCTTACTTCTAACATGAATAGTTTGTCCATGTGCTTCAATGATGTGTTTACAGATTGCTAACCCTAAACCTGAACCTCCAATATTTCGGCTCCTACCTTTGTCTGTTCTATAAAACCGTTCAAAAATTCGCATCAGGTGAACTTCTCCTATACCAATACCATCATCACTAAATTCAATTAATACATGTTCTCCATCTGTTTTATATACACTCGCTACTATATTGCCATCAGTTTTCCCGTATTTAATGCCGTTTTCCACCAGATTATTCATTACCTGTCTTATCTTCTCTTTATCTGCAAAAACAGTAATGGGAAATTCGCAACCTTTCTTTATACCGCACTTAATATTGCGTGAGGATGTTTTTATAGAAAGTGTTTCAAATACCTCCCTGATTAAATCCTGTATAATGAAATTTCCTTTATTTATGGCTTGTTTCCCGCTTTCTAAGGTAGAAATTTCATCGAGGTCGTTCACCAAGTGCACCATTCTGTCTACATTTTTTGCAGCATTTTTCAGAAACCTTGTATTTACAGCCTGATTATTTATTGCCCCTCCCAGCAAAGTATCTACATAGCCTTGTATAGCAAAAATGGGCGTTTTAAGTTCATGCGCCAGATTTTGTAAAAACTCCTTTCTATACGCTTCATTATTCTTCAGTATTTCTATTTCAGCTCTTTGTTGCTCTGCCCATTCTACTACTTCATCCTTTACTTCTTCTATTCCTTTTTTAGGTAAAATGTATTTGTAATAAGTTTCTTCTCGCTTAGAAGCTTTAGTTTGATGGATGAATTTGTAAATTAGTTTAATTTTCCGATTGATGAATGATTCAAAAACAAATCGGATTAAAAAATAGCTGCCAATATAAAAAACCACCAATGATGCCAGTGCAATCATATTATTTCGCTGTATCAAATAAATAACCAACGAAACAGGAATAGCTATTGCTAAAGCAGAAAGTGCGGAAAGCTCTTTAGGAGAAAAATTTTTTGTGCTAAACATCATGTAGCTAAGTTACATTAAACCTCAAATTTATAACCAACCCCTTTTACAGTTGTTATACAGTCAGTGCCTAACTTTTGTCTCACTTTTCTAATATGTACATCAATCGTTCTATCACCAACAATTACTTCATTCCCCCAAATTTGGGATAGAATCTCATTTCTTAAAAATACTCTTCCGGGGCGTGATGCCAGCAAATAAATCAACTCAAATTCTTTTTTGGCTAATACCACTTCATGGTCGTTGATTTTTACCAGATAGGTAATCGGGTCTATTACGATATTGCCAATGGTAATAGATTTTCCGGTTTCTTTATTTGGAACCCTTCTAAATAAGGCATTTACCCGGCTAACAAGTACTTTGGGACTAATGGGTTTATTTACATAATCATCGGCACCTGTTTCTAATCCCTTTATTTGGGAAGCTTCATCGCTCATTGCCGTTAAAAAAATAATCAATGTTTGCTTAAATGCAGGTTGAGAACGGAGAAAAGCACAAACTTCCACACCCGTTTTGCCGGGCATCATTACGTCTAAGATGATTAAATCGGGGTTTATTTTTTGTGCCTGCGTGATCGCGTCTTTACCATCTTTCGCTGTAAAAACAGTGTACCCTTCATTTTGCAGATTGTAACTAATGATTTCCAGAATATCAGGCTCATCATCTGCAATAAGAACTTTTTTGATAATTCCTTCCATCTTCAGAATAATTTACACAAAGTTAATTTCATTCTGTACAACTTTACTGTTTGCGATTATTATCTAATTGTTAACTGTAAAATTGCAGACTTGATTGATTGCCAAAAAATGAACCTATTTTTGTAACGTTTATGGCGATGATGAAGAATTTAGTTGCTTTTTGCTCACTTTTTTTTGCGCTTTCCTCTTTTGGGCAGGATTATCTAACTATGCCTACCATACCTGCTATGCGGCAGTTACATCATGAATACATTGAACGATCATTAGCTCAAATTGATTCTTTAAAAATTAACAGGAATAAGTTATCGTTAAAAGACATTGCAAATGCACGGGAACAAATTACCCGAATGCGCATAGATATTGAAACCAACGCCCAGTTAGATAATAATGGAAAATATAAATGGCTCCGAGGGGTTAATGAAATTCTTACAGGGTTTATTAAAGGGTATCAGGCAAAACAAATAACGCCTGAGCAATACACAGAACTTATTAATGCCTATGATTTCTCTCTGCATCTTGAATGGAGTAGCGTTTCAATCGAACCCATTATAAAATCCAGCTCAATGGAAGTTGCAGAGCTGTTGATGGGCAATTACGGATTAAAAGACAATATCGGCTTAGCTAAATCTAAAGATTATTTGGTATTCAAAATATGCGAAAAATATCCTGCCCGAACTTTTTCATTGTTATCTGCTAATCCTCAAAACAGGTTTGCAGATTCATTGATTATAGTTGCCGGATTTAAGTACCCGGAAGAACTTTATACTTATGCCGCAGCTCCCAATGCCCTTGGTAGAAAAATACAGGCGGTAAATCACCCCTTCATCAGGCTTGTTGCACAACTTGCTGTTACCAGAACCGGAAGAATGTATTTTCCTTTTTTAGATAATATTTATAAAAGGATTTTACCCATCGATTCGATCACCCCTTATGTATTTAACGACACTTCAATTGGGTATTATAAACTGTTGGTTAAAACCCGAATACAATATGCCGAAAGAATGCAAAGAGGTGATACACCATTGGTTGTAAACGTTTTAACTGCAAAACTTAAAGCAAAAGCAGTGGAAGTGTTTATCAATGAAATTAATGGATTGCACGACGAAAATAATGAACAAATTAGATTCAAACGCTTAGAAGGGTTGTCTCCGGAAGATCTATATTATCTGGCAGTATTGGGGGAAGATGAAATGTACACCTCTAGTTTTGTGAGCGGTGTCTACCCCCGAATTTTTAGCAGTATGAAAATTGCCCGATCCGATTTCTTATTAAATAATTTAAAGTATGATTATTATAAAAAATTCATCAAAATCGCCGCTGCCTATAATAAGCTCGATGATTTTTTAAGTAGAATGGATAAGCCGGATGCAGAAAAACTAATGAAAAATTTTGTTAGTGAATTAGACCAAACAACATCATTAGAAGATGCCGTGGATGTAGCGGATTCTTATGCCGTAATCTACAATAATAATTTGCGTAAGCTGATTGTAAAGCAAATTCAATCTGAGCTAAACAGGTGCGTCCGTATAAATGCAGAAAGGGGCACAGCCATTTATGATTTATTGAATACTATTTTCCTTTCTTTAGATTACGTAAATAATAAAACAAACCTCTCAGAAAAATTGGGTATTAAGTCCGTTTATTCTTTAGAGGTAAATGACTTAAAAGACAGCGTTAGCGGCAGAGTTATTATGCAGCAATTCTTTTATGGCGATAAAGATGGGGCCATGGTTTTCAACGCCTTTTTAAACAAATTCCGTTCCCCTAATTGGAAGATCATCAAAAAATCTCAATGGGTTGAAGTAAGTTCCGTTAAAGGGGTACCCATTACCATTTATTCTAATCTTCCTTTAGATGAAAAACTAGCGTTAGACGAACAATCACAAGATAGTTTAATCGCCTACCTCAATACGTATAATTTATTCCCAACCATTGCCATTCATCGCGGGCATAGCTATTACCTTAATCATACAATTGCTAACCTTCCACCAACCGCTAAGCTGATCTTGCTGGGGAGCTGCGGTGGTTATCAAAAAATGAATGAGGTACTGGAAACCTGTCCAGATGCGCATATTATCTCCTCCAAACAAGTAGGAACTGGTATTATTAATCAGGGATTGATAGATGTGATCAGTGAATACCTTAGAACTGGCAGAAACCTTAATTGGCCTGAATTATGGAGCAATTTAGCTATTCGTTTCGGAGGTACTGCCAAAGAAAAATTTGATGATTATGCCCCTCCCTATAAAAATTTAGGCGCTATCTTCATTACCGCTTACCAAAAAAGGGTATTGGGGTTAGAATAATACCAACTATTACCGCAAAAACAGATTATTTCGCTTCTCATAGCCTATAGTCGTTTTAATGCCATGCCCGGGAAACACTTCTACCTCATCCGGTAATACAAACAACTGCTCTCTAATACTTTTTAAAAGGGTTTCTAAGTTGCCACCCGGAAAATCGCTTCTGCCAATGCTCTCTCTAAATAAAACATCTCCCCCAATTAAAAACTGTTGCTTTTCGCAATAAAAACAAAGGCTAGCCGGTGAATGTCCAGGCGCTAAAATTATTTTTAGGGCATCATTTTCCAACCAAATCGTATCTCCTTCATGTAAGTAATGTATTGGACCGGAATAATTGGTAAAGGGCAATCCCCACTTTTCTCCGGAAACAGGGGCATATTGCAACATAACCTCTTCATCAGGATGAATATGCAAAGGAGTTTGGTAGGTATCATACACCCATTTATTGCCAAAAACATGGTCTAAATGGCAGTGTGTATTCAATAATTGAACCGGAGTAAGCGATTCTTTGGTAAGGAAATTTCGAAGTGTTTCTTGCTCTTCGGTCGAATAACATCCGGGGTCAATGATGATGGCTTTACCTTGTTCGTTGTATAAAACATAGGTGTTTTCGTTAATTGGACTGAATGTAAATACCTTAACCTTTAACATATTCCTAAATTTACTTGCATTTACGTGTAAATGACTAATTTTAAATACCAAAGTTCGGATATGCAATTGAATAGAATCGTCAAAATCGTTTTTTTTATAATTTTTCTTTTCCCTGTTCTCGGAAAGTCTCAGGTTAATGCTGTTGAATTCGGTAAAAATCGAATTCAACACAAAAAATTTATCTGGAAGTTTTACCAATCTCCGCATTTTAATACTTACGTTGCCCAAGGTGGGGTTGAACTGGGAAAATTTGTTGCTCAGGTAGCAGAAGAAGAGTTGCGCTCTATAGAAAATTTTGTGGAGTATGCATTACAGCGACGAGCCAATATAGTCGTCTACAATGATTACAATGATTATAAAAGCACCAACATCGGATTAGGATCCGATTTGCAAACACCCGGTGGAACAACCAAACTGGTGAACAATAAAATAATTATTTATTTTGATGGAGATCATAGCCATTTTCGAACACAAATAAGAGAAGGCATTGCTAAAACCCTGGTCGATAATTTATTATTTGGGGAAGACTTGGGAGAATTTGCCAGTAATCAGGCATTACTAGACTTGCCAAAATGGATGTTAGATGGTTATATCGCTTATGCAGGCCAGGAATGGAGTACAGAAAAAGACGACTTATTAAAAAGTGCAATATTGGGAGGCGGGTACAGTTCGTTTTATCAATTGGCTTTTGAGAAACCTCAGTTAACCGGACAAGCATTCTGGAATTATATTGGCAAGCAATACAAAAAAGAAAACATCACTTACTTGCTCTATCTTTCTAGGGTTTATAAAAACGTGAACAGCGCCTGTTTAAAAATCTGCAAGAAAAAATTCAAAGAGGTATTGGAAGATTTTATGCAGTACCAACAAGATAGATACATTAAAGACATTAAACAAAGAAGAAACCAGGTTAAAGGACAGCTAAGTGTGTCCGAAGAGGTATCTAAAAAAGACTTTTTTAGGTTCCAGGTTAATCCGAATTTCAAGAACAATTCTTATGTAGCACTTGAGTATAAAAAAGGCATATACAGTGTAAAACTCTTCGAAAATTTTTATAATGAAAAGGTATTGTGGCGAAAAGGAGTTCGTACCAATATCACCGATGTAAATCCAAACTACCCCATCATGGCATGGGACGGGAAGGGTTCCAGAATATTAGTTATTTATTGGGAAGCCGGAAAAATAAAAATGTTTGTGTATGATGCAATCGCACGGTATAAAAGAAGCAAACAAATCATTGAAGGCGTTGATCAGATTTTAGATGCTTCCTTTATGTTAGATGCAAATACATTGGTATTAAGTGCAGTAAAAAATGGGCATACCGATATCTATACGTATAAAATTGAAGAACAAAAATTAACACAAATCACCAATGATATTTATGATGATTTAAATCCTACCATGGTTAGTTTCCCTAACAGAGTTGGTATCGCATTTTCTTCTAACCGCCCCGGCCCGTATGCACCCAATAATGATACGGTTTTGCCAA
>CANHJH010000059.1 GCA_947460365.1 Sphingobacteriia bacterium
ATTATCAAATAATTGGACACGCTAAAGATTATAAACGTATTGGAGAAGGAGATACCGGCTTAAATACCGGCGGTATGGGCTGTGTAAGTCCCGTTCCTTTTATGGATGCTGCTTTTATGAAAAAGGTAGAAGATACCATTGTAAAACCTACAGTGGCTGGTTTGCAAGCTGAGGGATTAACCTATTATGGCTTTATTTTCTTTGGATTGATGAATATAAATGGAACGCCTTATGTAATTGAATACAATTGCCGAATGGGCGATCCGGAAACAGAAGTAGTGATGCCCAGACTTAAAACCGACCTAGTAGCATTGTTTGCTGCTATGGACAATGGCACTTTGGCCGATGCGAATATTTCTTTTGAAGAACGAAGCGCAGCAACGGTTATGGCGGTAAGTGGGGGCTATCCGGGCGATTATGAAAAGGGCAAAATCATTCATTTCCCGGCCGATTTAAGCAGCCATTCCGATTCGATATTGTTTCACGCAGGTACGCTCCAAGTTGGAGATAACGTTGTAACGAATGGGGGTAGAGTGTTAGCGGTTACCTCCCTTGCAGGCACCATAACAGAGGCGGCAGCAAAATCAAAAGCTATTATTGAAAACGTTAATTTTGAAGGAATCTATTATAGAAAAGATATTGGTTATGAATTCACTTGTTAATTCAAGTAATTTCAAGCACCTTTGTAATTATTCCTTCAATCACTAAGAATACGACCATACAATGGGATTATTTAATTTTTTTACGCAGGAAATTGCGATCGATTTGGGTACAGCTAATACCCTTATTATTCATAACGATGATGTTGTTGTGAATGAGCCTTCAATTGTAGCATTGAACCGCAACAACATGAAAGAGGTTATTGCTGTTGGAAAGAAGGCATTAATGATGCACGAGAAAACCCATGAAAGCATTAAAACCATTCGTCCGCTTAAAGATGGCGTAATTGCAGATTTTAACGCTGCGGAATTAATGATCAGGGAACTCATTAAAATGGTTTATCCCAAGAAGCCATTATTTCCGCCAAGTTGGAGGATGGTGATTTGTATCCCTTCGTCAATCACAGAAGTAGAAAAACGTGCAGTTAGAGACAGTGCGGAGCAAGCCGGAGCTAAAGAGGTTTACATGATACATGAGCCGATGGCGGCAGCTTTAGGAATTGGAATTGATGTAGAAGAGCCTGTAGGAAACATGATTATTGATATTGGTGGAGGTACTACCGGTATTACCGTTATTGCGCTTGCAGGTATAGTTTGCGACCAGAGTATTCGTATTGCAGGAGATGAATTTACTGCCGATATTATGGAAGCGTTGAGAAGATACCATAGTTTATTGATTGGTGAGCGTACAGCAGAACAAATTAAAATTAATGTAGGTGCTGCGATGAAGGATTTAGATAACCCGCCGGAAGATATACCAGTTAATGGTCGCGACCTGGTTACAGGTATTCCAAAGCAAATCATGGTAAGTTATCAGGAAATTGCTGAAGCGCTTGATAAAAGTATCTTTAAAATAGAAGAAGCTATACTCAAAGCTTTAGAAACTACACCGCCGGAATTAGCAGCTGATATATACAGAAGAGGATTGTATTTAACCGGAGGTGGTGCGCTTTTACGCGGATTAGATAAGCGTTTAAGTGCTAAAATTAAGTTGCCTGTTCATGTTGCCGATGATCCATTGAAAAGTGTGGTGAGAGGTACAGGAATCGCACTAAAGAATTATCAGCACTTCCCATTCATCATGAGATAGAAACATAGCCTGCTACCTTGAAAAACATACTCATTTTTTTACAGCAATATGTTAATCTTATCTGTTTTTTACTACTACAGGTAATTAGTATTCAATTATTAACCACCTCCAGTAAAACGCATGAGACCTTTTTTGCTGATATTAGCAATGAGTTTACCGGATCCATTAATAGTAGGTACAGTGGTTTGAAAAGTTATTTCTCACTATATGAAACCAATCGCTTACTGGCAGAGGAGAATTCGAAATTGAGAAATGCATTGTCAGCCAACTTTCAATTACCCCCAACCACTGTTATTAATACGATAGATACAACGCTTAAAGACTCTACCAGTTTATTTAGAAAATACACCTATTTGCCGGCAGAAGTGGTAAGTAATTCATTTAGCCAGCAGAATAATTATCTAATGCTGGAAAGAGGGGCTAAGCAAGGTATTAGAAAAGGAATGGCAGTTGTTAGCGCCACCGGAATTGTGGGCGTAGTAGTTGAAACAACTGAGAATTTTAGTAAAGTCATGAGCTTACTGCATCGCAACAGCAGAGTAAGTGCTATGCTTAAAAAAGACCATACAACCGGTAGTGTGGAATGGGACGGAGCAGATCCTTCTTACTTAATTCTTAAAAACATTACCAGAAGCACTAAAATAGTAAAAGGAGATACCGTATTAACCAGCAATTATTCTGCAAACTTTCCTTCTAATTTAATGATTGGTACTATTTCTGAAGTTGCACTAGACCCTGCAAGCAACTATTATGTATTAAAAGTGAAAACATCTACTAACTTTTATAATATTCAATTTGCCAACGCAATAGATAATATTCGTTACAATGAGCAAACTGAATTAGAAAATAGTACTAAAAGCCAATGAGTCCCTTAGTAAAAAATATTATCCGTTTTGTGCTGTTCATTGTAATACAGGTGTTCATTCTCAATGAAATTCCTCCTTTACACCGGTTCATTGTACCTTATATATATTTTTTATACATCGTATGGTTGCCCTTTAAAATGACAAGAATAGGGTTGATGGTACTTGCTTTTTTCTTTGGCCTTTTTTATGACCTGTTTATTGGTACAACCGGTTTGCATGCGGCTGCCTGTGTGCTGTTAGCTTATTCCAGACCTTATGTACTTGCTATTTTAATTCCGCATGAGAGTACAGAGCAAAGCTATATTGAACCCAGTATAACCAGCATGGGATGGGCTCCTTACGCAGTATATGTAAGTATTTTAACTTTCATTCATCACTTTTATCTGGTGTTATTGGAATGGCTTCAGTTTGGCAGTTTTGGCTATTTTTTAGGAAAAGTTATTAGTACAACAGGGATTAGTATATTACTGATTTTTGTAGCTGAAATGTTGGTCAGTAGAAAAGGAAGGTACCGTATGAATAGTTAATATATAGCGCAATTATAGTATACAACAAATTATCGTTATTTCTTAATGCTTAATTCTTAATTTCGCAATTGTCGGTTTAATCGAAGGGGTTATAGTTATGTCTGTATTTAATCAAAGTCGCGGAACAGTAATACAAATCATTTTCACGAGTGTATTTATTGTGATTGTATTACAATTAATCAACCTGCAAATATTTTCTTCTAAATATAAAATGGCTGCAGAAAGTAATGCGGTGTTCAGGAAAATCATTTATCCAGATCGGGGAATTATTTACGACAGGAAGAAAAAAGCGTTGCTGGAAAATGTTATTAGCTTTGACCTGATTGTAACGCCTTACGAAACCAAAGGGACGGATACTGCTTTCTTGTGTAATATTATAGGAATTGATAGTATAGAATATAAACGCAGAATTAAAGAAGCCATTAATAAAAATACAGGTGTAAAACCAAGTATTTTTGAGCCGATTCTTGGACCGGATGTTTATGCAAAGCTATATGAGAATATGTATAAGTTCCCTGGTTTTGCGCTGAGCGAACGTTCAGTAAGAACATACCCTTATAATACTGCTGCCCAATTGCTGGGATACATTGCTGAAGTGGATACCACATTTCTTAAAAAATATAAAGCAGATGGTTATGAAATGGGCGACTATGCGGGCATGAGTGGTTTAGAAAAGACCTATGAAAAAATTCTAATGGGTCAAAGAGGTATTAAACGATACATCAGAGATAACAAGAGTAGAATACAAGGTACTTACGAAAAAGGCAAGTATGATACGGTGCCTATTGCCGGTAAGAATTTGTTTACCAGCATTGATGTTGAAATTCAACAGTTGGCCGAAAAATTATTACAAAATAAAATTGGGAGTGCCGTAGCGATAAACCCTAAAACAGGTGGAATTATTGCAATGGTATCTAGTCCTACTTATAACCCCAATGTATTAACAGGAAATCAAAGAAAGAAAAACTGGGGATATATGGTGATGGACACTTCCAGACCCATGTACAACAGAGCGATTAAAGGCCAATATCCTCCGGGGTCAACTTTTAAGCCGTTGGGGGCATTGGTTGCGCTTGACCAAGGTTTGATCACACCTAATTATGGCGTTCCTTGCAGTGGTGGGTATGGTGCCTGCAATAGTGTTTATGTAAGATGTGAGCACAGTAATACCGGACATGCTGCCAATTTGAGGCTGGCCTTGGCCAATTCATGTAACTCTTACTTTTCAGATATTTTCAGAAAAGCCATCGACAATAAACTGTATGGCAATGCCGCTCAGGGTTATATAAAGTGGAAGGAATACATGAATGCATTTGGTTTGGGTAGAACATTGGAGGTTGATTTGCCCAGTGAAGACAAAGCAAATATACCGGACGTAAGTAAATACAATAACTATTTTGGTGCGAATAGATGGAATAGTTGCAGTATTTTGACTTTAGGGATTGGACAAGATAGAATGACCGCCACCCCTATACAAATGGCTAATTTAATGTGCATTATAGCCAATAGAGGGCATTATTTTCCGCCACACTTTGTAGACAGTATTGAGAATGAATCAGAGGTTGAAACTAAAATGTTGGCTAAATATCGTAACAAACATGTGGTAACTCATATTGCCGATACTGCTTATCAGGCAGTGGTAGACGGAATGCACGATGTAACTATTTATGGAACGGCTGCCTACATTAAAATTCCGGGCATTGAATATTGTGCTAAAACAGGGACTGCGCAAAACCCACATGGCGATAATCACTCACTATTTGTAGCATTTGCCCCCAAAGATAACCCAAGAATTGCAGTGGCAGTTGTTGTAGAAAATGGAGGTTACGGTTCAGTAGCAGCCGGGCCCATTGCTGGCTTCATTATGGAGAAATACCTGAATGATACCATTAGTAAAGAAGGTTTAACCAAAATAGAAGAAGTATCTAAAATGAACCTGATACCTGATGCAATTAAAAAATGGTACACAAAACATAGTCAGGCAGCAGCTACCACAAAAAAGCCAACCAACAATAAAAAGGAAGATAATAAAGAACCTATAAAATCCACTTTGATACTTAACGATGATAAGAAAAAAAGAAGGGATAGTTCAAAGCCATAATCATGAATAGACAAAACAATATTTCTCAGGGGGTAGATTTTGGTGTTATTTGGCTCTATGCCATTTTAGTTACTATTGGCATCTTATGTATTTTTATGATTGAGTATCGATTAGATACGAATTGGTTTCAAACATTTTTAAGTGCTAAAACAAATTACAGTAAACAATTAATATTTGCAGCATTATGCATGGTAATTGCAACCACCATATTGTTAACAGATAGTAAACTCTTTACTGCTTTCGCTAATCTGTCGTATATTTTTGGGATTTTATTGATGCTTTCCACTTTTATTTTTGGTAAAAGTATAAGTGGTTCAAAAAGTTGGATTCCTATTGCAGGCGGCTTCAATCTACAACCGGTTGAAATCTGTAAAGTATTTACTGCATTGGCTTTGGCCAAGTTTTTATCGCAACAAGAGACCGATATTACTAAGTTAAGATCCCAGATAATAGGCGGTTTCATCAGCTTATTGCCTGCTTTTATTTCTGTGATACAGCACGAAGCAGGTATGGCATTGGTGTATTTTTCATTCTTTCTGGTTATGTACAGAGAAGGATTCCCGCCTACACTAATGATTATTGCCTTCTCGTTTGTAGTATTAATCATTTCAACATTACTGATTGAACCCAATACACTAGCCATTATCCTATCTGCATTGGCCATTATTTTCATGCTTTCTATCAGAAAAGTATTGAAAAGAACCTCTGCGCCATTATTCCTCATTGTTGGGATATGGTTTTTATGTGTGGGCATTCAGCGTTTTGCGGTTCCATTTATTTTTAACAATGTGTTAGAATGCTATCAAAGTGCCCGGGTTTACAGCGCTTTTGGTAAAGACTATGATTGTAGCCAAAATGTTCGCTCGGCTAAAAAAACAGAAAAATCGCCTAAAAAGCCTGATGATTACAACGTACGTCAGAGTAAAATTGCGATTGGTTCCGGTGGCTTTTGGGGAAGAGGCTTTTTAAAGGGCACTCAAACCAGAGGGAAATATGTTCCCGCACAACATACTGATTTTATTTTCGCCTCATTAGGTGAGGCATTTGGTTTTGTGGGCAGCATCATCTTTCTCATTATTTATCTGACCCTGCTCATGCGGATTATTACCATTGCCGAACGGCAACGAAGTACCTTTAGCCGAGTATATGCCTACTGTGTAGCCAGTATTTTCTTCTTTCATATTGCCTTCAATATTTGTATGACGCTGGGACTATTCCCTTCACCGGGTGTTACACTGCCGCTAATTAGTTATGGTGGCTCCTCGTTGGTGTCGTTTACGATTTTGTTGTTTATTCTATTAAGATTGGATGCAGACCGACAAATGGTACTGAGATAAAAAAGGTAAAATTAAAAAGTCAAAATCAAACATACTTGAAAATTATTCCGCTTTCTGAAGGCAGTTTTACTATAGATCAGTCAAAAGTATTTGTTCCATTCGATACAGCTTCGGAAGAATTAAATAATAGACCCATTGGTAGCTTATTGGTAGAGATTCAACCATTTGTAATCATTACCTCCAAAGACATTATATTAATTGATACCGGCTTAGGCTATAATTTGCCAGATGGCAGTTCTCAATTACATCATAACCTGCAAAAGGCAGGTATTAATCCTTCGCAGGTTACCAAAGTGCTCATGAGTCATTTACATAAAGACCATGCAGGAGGTATTACCACCAGCAATGAACAAACAGGCGAACGGTTTATTGCTTTCCCGTATGCTACTTATTATATTCAACAAAGAGAGTACGACTATGCAATGGGGGTAGGAAGCGCCTCTTATGTAACAACAGATTTTTCATTACTGGAAGATTTTAGCAAAGTTGTGTGGTTAGCGGATGATGCAGGTTATATCGACCATTACATTAGATATGAATTAACCGGTGCACACAGCAAATTTCATCAGGTTTTTTGGATAGAAGACGAAGGGGAAGTTGTTTTTTTTGGCGGAGATGATGCCCCGCAACTTCAACAAATGAAGAGCCGATTTGTGGCTAAATATGATTTCGACGGAAAGAAATGTATGGAATTAAGAAAGTTGTGGTGGGAACAAGCCCACCAACAACACTGGAAATTCTTATTTTATCATGATATCGGCTCGCCTATTTTTACCCGTTAATTAGAGATTATTCGCTGTATTAGAATTGTCTAAGGGCTCCAACTGATCTACGTCTTGGTGTGATTTTTTTTGTTCCAATATTTTAGACCTTTTTTGGTCTATTTCCATTTTTTTGCCATCTAGTATTTTTCTACGCTCGTCCATCATTTTTCTACCTGCATCAATTTGCATCCTACGCCCCATTAACTCTCTACTAAGTAAGTGGTTAAAGCCTTTTTCTGATTTAAAAACCAAATTTACTCTCTCCTCACTATTTAATATCTTTTTAAAATCGTTACTGTATTTTTTACGTATACCCAGCACTTTTTCTTCAAATAGTAATTCATCGTTCATATTGTCTTTTCGCGCATTTTTTAACTCATTGGAATACGCATTATGCACGGGCCAAAATTTTTGTGCTTCTTCAACCGATAAATTTAGCTGCCGGGTTATAAATGCCACTTTTAATGCCTCTACATTCATTTTATTTTCCCTGCCAGGAGGCGGTGGTGGCGGAGGTAATTGATTTTCCTGTGCCATTGCAGGCATTAAGCCTAACCAGCATATTGCAATAACTAAAAGCTTTTTCATAAATGATTGATTTTATTTGTTGATTAATTATTATAGTTTTTATAGTTACTTATTTAGGATTAGCCGTTGACTTTTCATTATAATCTACTTCATAGTATCCTGTTTCTTCCTCTATCAATATATTACTGCCAGCCCCCAATAACGTATTGGAAGTATTTAAATATTCCTGTAACTCTTTATCCGAAATGTTATTCAATTCTTTTGCAACATCTACATTGGCATATCGATCATAATCAAATGGAATGTTTTTTGGCTGGTTAAATCTCCATCCTGTATGAATCATTAATCCTGCAAAAACCGCCGCAGCAGCATACGCTACCCATTTCTTCCAGATAATTTTTTTCACTACAGCCTGCTCTGTTGAAACTTGCGCTTTAAATTGTTTGAAGTAATCAGCAGGTACTTGCTGTACCGGTATTTTGCTAATCTGATTCAACAACGGTGCAATTTCATTTAATTCCTGTTCTATGTTTTTATTGTTGCTCATGTGCATTATTTTGACCTATTCCAATGAATTAGGTTTAATTGTTTTTAATAAAATCTTCCACTTTTTTTACGGCATGATGAAAACTGGCTTTTAAAGCGCCTGTGCTGGTACCCAACACCTCGCTCATTTCATCATAACTCATCTCATCAAAATATCTGAGTCCAAATACAATTCTTTGTTTTTCGGGCAACTGTTGTATAGCGATTTGTAATTTCCATTCCAGTCTGTTTGAATCAAAGTAACTATCGGCTTTTAGCTGATTACTCAAAACTTCTGTCATGTCATCAAAACTCATGGCACTTTTTCTCTGCTTTTGTTCGATAAAACTGAGGCTCTCATTGGTTGCTATTCTATAAAGCCAGGTGTATAACTGACTTTGTTCTTTAAAGCCAGCCAATGCTTTCCATACTTTTAAAAAGGTATTCTGTAACACATCATCCGTATCGTCATGTTCAACAATCAGCCTTCGGATATGCCAATACAATCGCTCCCGATATTTAGCTACCAGTATAGTAAATGCTGCTTCTTTTGTTGCTGCCTGATTAAATTGAATCAGTATCTCCTGATCCTCCATTCGCATAAAAATTAGAGTTCTGCAATTTTTTTATTAGATAGTTTCAACTATAAAAGGTTTAATGTTAGATGGTTTTTATTTTTTAAAACAATGCTTTGAATAAAATAGAACAAACAGGGTTATTTTGTACCTTTCCTTTTTAATCATATGCCTTCTTCTAACAATATACAGCATTTTAAGTGGAATGTTACCGACAAGTACACCATTTATAACAGTTTATTTGCTGCGCTCCCTTTCTCAGGAATAGCAAATGTGGGTGCGCTTTTACCCATATTATTGCAAGCTTGTTTAGATGGCTATCAACTCGGAAAAGAACCGATGGAAATTATTGATCAGTTCTTTGAAAAGCATACTTCGGCAAAAACCGATGCCGAAAAAATCAGCAGATTATTCAAATTCGTTCAATACATTGAACGGCAGGTGGTTTTATTTGATGCCATTGAAGATGCTGCTTTTGAAACAGTTCATAACATTAATGGGTCGGGGAGTTTAAAGGCGTTATACAATGAAGCATATTATGCAGGCAAAATTCCTGCACTCAAAGAAAAGCTGAGCAATTTTAGCGTACGTGTGGTATTAACTGCGCATCCTACTCAATTTTATCCGGGTAGTGTATTAGGTATTATACATGATTTGGGAGAAGCCATTGCTAAAAATGAATTTCAAACCATTAATCAGTACATTCAACAACTAGGCATTACGCCCTTCTTTAATAAAAAACAACCTACGCCATTAGATGAGGCCATTAATCTAATGTGGTATTTAGAAAACATATTGTATAAGTCGATCGGCAATATCTACAACTTTATTCAAAAAGATATTTTTGATGGGAACTATGAATCGAATAATCCTTTTATTGAATTAGGATTTTGGCCGGGAGGTGACAGAGATGGCAATCCTTTTGTGAATGCCGCCACTACTTTAAAAGTAGCAGAATCTCTCCGCAGTGCAATTATAGTTTGTTATTACAGAGACATACGAAAACTGAAACGCAGATTAACTTTTGCAGGGGTAGATGTGTTAATGAATCAACTGGAAGAGCAATTGTATGAAAATGTATTTAGGCCTAAAGACAGCAAGCGTATTCACAAAGATGAGCTCTTAAAGAAATTAACCGCCATTAAATTGCTTTTAGTAGATCAACATCATAGTCTTTTTAGCAGTCGTGTAGATAGCTTGATAAATAAAGTTAAAATATTTGGCACCTGGTTTGCTTCACTAGACGTTCGACAAGACAGCAGAATTCATACAAGCGTGTTGATCGACATCGATCAAACTTTGCGCAATAATGGAGGAACGGGTATTTTACCAGACAACTATGCTACTCTTGAAGAGTCAGCAAAAATAACTGCACTTTGCAACATCAATAGGGTTATTGAAATAAAAGATGTAACAGAAGAAATTTCTAAAGATACGCTCGAAAGTATTTTTGCTATTCACACCATCCAACAAATTAATGGGGAAGCAGGTTGCCATAGATATGTAATCAGTAATTGCCAAACTGCGTTAAACGTAATGGAAGTATTTACTTTATTCAAACTGTGTGGATGGGATACCGATCGTTTAACATTAGATATCGTACCGCTCTTTGAAACCATTGATGATTTAAAAGAGTCGGAAGGAATTATGGATTGGTTGTATAATTTGCCCATCTATAAAAAGCATTTAATGCAAAGAAATCAGCATCAAACCATCATGCTTGGATTTAGTGATGGCACAAAAGATGGTGGTTATTTGCAAGCGAATTGGAGCATTTATACTGCCAAAGAACAACTAACTGCTATTTCAAGAAAATATGCCATTAAAGTGAAATTTTTTGATGGCAGAGGTGGGCCGCCATCCAGAGGTGGTGGAAAAACCCATCAATTTTATGCTTCATTGGGCAATAATATTGAGAATGAAGAAATACAATTAACCATTCAGGGGCAAACGATTACCTCTAATTTTGGCACGATACAATCGTCTCAATACAATTTAGAACAATTGCTTAGTGCAGGCATATCGAATACCATTTTTTCTGAGAGTAGAACGCAATTATCAATTGCTGATAGAAATATTTTAGACCAGTTGGGCGCTATCAGTCATGGAGTTTATCAATCATTTAAAGCGCATCCGCATTTTCTTACGTATATGCAACAGTTCAGTCCGTTGAATTATTACAGCAAAAGTAATATTGCCAGCAGACCCGGCAAAAGGGGAAATGCGCACCAGTTAAGGTTGGAGGATTTAAGAGCCATTCCATTTGTAGGAAGTTGGAGTCAGTTAAAACAAAACGTTCCCGGATTTTTTGGAGTAGGTACTGCGCTACAAAAAATGAAAGAAGCCGGTAAATGGGAAGCTGTTCAGTCCTTATTTAACAATGTATTGTTCTTTAGAACGCTCATAGACAATAGTATGATGAGCATGCTGAAATCATTTTTTCCATTAACTGCATATATTAAAAACGACCCTACTTATGGATCTGTTTGGGAGATGATTAAAAAAGAATTCGATTTAACCGAACAATTGGTATTAGAATTAGCAGGGAATAAGCAATTGATGCAAGAAGATCAAACCGGACGAGCGTCTATTTTAATGAGAGATAAAATAGTGTTGCCATTGCTTACCATTCAACAATATGCTTTAAATCAAATACACAATCAATCATTAACCAACGAGCAAAAAGCTGTTTATGAAAAGTTGGTGACCCGGAGTATGTTTGGGATTATTAATGCAGGGAGAAATTCGGCATAGTGGTTGATTTGAAATTAATAAGAGCTATACTATTGATCCTTCCATTTCCATAAATGCAAACAGGCATAGGTTCTATAAGGGCTCCATTTTTGAGCGATTTGTAGCATATTGGCTTTCATCGCTTTTTTATCAGTAACATCTAATTGGTATAATTTTATCATGGCTTGTTGAATACCTAAATCATCTACCGCAAATACATCTTCTCTTCCCAAGCTAAACATCAACAGCATTTCTACCGTCCATTTACCTACCCCTTTTATCTGCACAAAAAGATCAATGATGGCTTCATCCGATAACTTTTGCAATAATCGATCATTTATATTATTAGCTAAACAGAATTCAGCTACATTTTTCACGTACCCTACTTTGGCATTGCTTAAACCAATTGACCTAAGTGTTTCATTGGGAGTATCTAATACCTGTTGCGGCTTAGGTTCTTTGCCATTATATAATACAATGAATCTTCCATAAATAACAGCAGCTACTTTGGTACTTAATTGTTGGCTTAATATGCTAGCCATTAACCGAAGTGGGATATTTTTCCGGATAGTTAATTGATGCGAATCATTGCCAATTATTTTTGCCAGCTTTTTGTCTTTTGAAAGATGTTTTATATACCCCATAGAAAGTCAAAAATAAAAATTAAAAAGTCAAAAATACAATTGACAATGCACAATTGACAATTAGACATTACGCATTATCAATTGAACAGGTCACCCCTACGGGGTTTTGTAGGTGGTATATTTGATATTCTTTGCTATTAACAGGTCGCACCTTCGGCGCTGATAAACTATTATTGATGTAATAATCTTTCCACTAATTAGCC
>CANHJH010000060.1 GCA_947460365.1 Sphingobacteriia bacterium
ATTGATTATATAAATGGTACTGTTCCAATGCTAGGTGGTGAAGGGGAAGATATGGGTGCAGGTTCTTCCAGTGATTATGAGATTCCAAAAGATACTAAACCGGAAGAAATAGGCTCTGAATCTCAATATATTATAGAAGAAAGTGCTAAACCCGCAGAACCAAAAGAAACTAAAAAACCTACAACTAATCCGGCAGTAGTTCCAGTTAATAAAACTACCGAAAAGCCTAAAGCGGTAATGCCACCCCAAAAAACAGGAGGCAAAAACTAATTAATCGGCATAAATTACGCCAAATAATTGATCTATTCCTCTGGAGAATTGATAGATTATATCCATCCACTTTTCCCCGTATTTTGAATAATACAGGGAAAAGTTGTCGGTTCTTTCCTGCAAATTGTTTCCGGGGAACAATGATAATTTCAAATGATTTATTTGATCAATTGCAGTTTGAAATTTTGCCTTCTCTGCTTTAAGTAATTTTTTCTCGAGCTCCTGTATTTTTTTTAAGGTATGTGTTTTCAACGAAATAACGTGATCCATTAATGTTGCATCTATTGTAGCTGCTATATTTTGAAGCTTATTGTATAAAGCCTCCATATCTTTAATCTCCCCAGCAAGCTGCAATTGGTTTGTACTTGCATCATTTACCATGTTATTAATAAAATCTTGCGTTTTAATAAATAACGCCTCATCTAATAATTGATACTTTCGTAATTTTTCATACTGTGAAGGTTCTACAAATAGAAATGAATTACGCAATATTAATACAGGATAATGTACGTTAATAGCTTTAAAAACATTTTTTAGTTCTAACCAATACGCTAGTTCCCCGCCGCCGCCAATAAATGCAACATTGGGTAAAATGGTTTCCTGAAACGCACCACGCAGAATTACATTAGCACTAAATCTTTCCGGATGATTTGCTAATTCTGCTAATATTTCCTCTTTCGTGAAGGAAAGTTTTAATGATTGAACTTGGTATTGTTGATCTGGCCCCAACTCAATTCGTTCCCGCTTATCATCTTTCAAATAAAATAGATTAATGGCTCTACCGGAGGCCTGCACTTTATAGTTTACCGAAAGGGCTGCGGCTGTTTGTTCCACTATTTTATGAGAAAAGCCCTCCATTAATTCCTTCTCAATTACTGGCTGAAAACTTCGTTTCAATTCAGGATTATCCGGAATTACAACAATCACTCCGTACGCTGAAAATAAATGATTGACTAACTCAAGGGTAGCTTGTTGAATCATTTTGCCTTCTGTATAGCATTGCTTAAACAGTTCAATCAACTTTGACCCATTGGGTTGTACAGCTATTTGCCCTTCTATAGTGTGTATCAACCCAATAAAAGCTTTATCTATCTTCATCCGTCCAACAGCACCTGTTTGAGCAGTATTCCATATAAGTTTTTGTCCTCCTACATTTACATATCCCAACTCCTCTAAATCAGCATCTTCGGAACCCATATAATAAACAGGTACAAACTTGGCATCCGTGTAAAGCTTATTTAGTTCTTCGGCAAGCTTGACCGTATGCATAATTTTATAAATAAAATATAATGGCCCGGTAAAGATGTTGGGCTGATGTGCCGTAGTTATTGTAAATACATGGTTGTCTGATAAAAGTTGAATATTGGCGTTTACTTGATCTGAAACTGTTAAAGACGCATACTGTTTTAACAATACATTTACCAGCAATTGTCTGTTTGTAGCTATGTTTTTTCTGGCAGCTACAGATTGTTTAATCCCCTCTAAATTAGGACTGTATGCATAAAATGGACGTAATGCGTCATGCCCTGTGAGATAGTCTTCCACTATTTTAGAAAAGTAGCCGGTGGCAGCATATGGTATAAATGTATTGGTACAATTCATATTAAATGTAAAAGTACGAATTGAATTAGGTTGATTGTATCATTTATTTTAAAACGCATGTGTTCATATATTATCTATTCTCCATAACTTAGAGTTTCAAGATTATTGCTATGGAAACTTACGGAAAGATATTATTGATTGCGATGCCGGCATTTTTGGGATTAGTGTTGTTTGAAAAATGGTGGGGATGGAGAAAAGGAAACGATACGGTTAAATTCATGGATATGATTGCTAGTTTAACATCTGGTATTACCAATGTTACTAAAGATGTGTTAGGCTTAAGTATCGTGGTTTTAAGCTATGGATGGATGGTAAATCATTTTGCAATAGTGCATATAAATTCATCCTGGGTAGTTTACTTAATCGCTTTTATGGCATTGGATTTAACCGGTTATTTAGTACACCGTATAGACCATACGATTAACTTTTTTTGGAATGCGCACCTTGTACATCATAGTAGTGAAGAGTATAATTTGGCTTGTGCGCTTCGTCAGAGTATCTCTACATTTTTTAGGTTATTCACCATTTTTCTTTTACCCGCTGCATTATTGGGTGTTCCGGCCAATGTAATTGCCATAGTTGCTCCTATTCATTTATTTGCTCAGTTTTGGTACCACACCCAACACATCAATAAAATGGGCTGGTTAGAACATATTATTGTAACTCCCTCCCATCACAGAGTGCATCATGCATTAAACCCGGAATACATTGATAAAAATTATGGACAAATTTTTATTTTCTGGGATAAATGGTTTGGCACTTTTCAGGAAGAGCTACCACATATTCAACCAGTTTATGGAATTACCCGCCCTGTTAGCACCTGGAATCCATTTAAAATAAACTTCATGCACATCAGTTTACTGATAAAAGATGCCTGGAGAACTGAAAAAATAACGGATAAATTAAAAATATGGTTTATGCCAACAGGTTGGAGACCGGAAGACGTAAGTATCGCTTTTCCCGTATCCAAAATTAATGATCCATATCATTTTAAAAAATACGAAACCCCTACCACTAAGCTTTTAACCTTATGGGTAATTATTCAATTCATTTTTCTTATCGGATTTATCATTTATTTCTTTGGAAACATAGCACCAATAGGTAATCCGGGTATTTTTTACTATGGTGCTTTCGTGTTTTTGTTTGTATATGCT
Source organism: Sphingobacteriia bacterium (assembly GCA_947460365.1). GTDB lineage: Bacteria > Bacteroidota > Bacteroidia > Chitinophagales > Chitinophagaceae > Sediminibacterium. Next base: position 3,027 of record CANHJH010000060.1, read on the forward strand.
TACACCGAATTAATGGATGGAAATCAATTCGCTTGGGCTTGGGAAGTAGTTAAAAGTATTGTAGGCCTCACCTTATTATTTCAATTTAACAATTGGTTTGGGGTAGGTAATATTTGGGTGGGCATACCCTATATATTAATGTTGTATTTCATCGCCTCTCCCATTATTGTAAAAGCTTTACTAATGTCGCTTCATAAGCAACAAGTTGTAATGAACTAACACTTATTTCAAATCTTCACTGGTAAAGCTCAGCGGCAATAACATGGAAGCATTTGAAATAACGAATACTTTACCTTCCATGCCACTCATTATTACCCGGATTGGATGTTTTAGCCTTGCTTCATATTCTAATAAGCTTTGGCGACATATACCACAGGGCGATATAGGATGACTGCTATCTCCATTTAAATTATGGTAACTAATTGCCAACGTATGAATAGCAGTATTAGGATAAATAGCAGAAATAGCAGAAATCAGCACCCTTTCTGCGCACAGCCCAACGGGATAGCTTGCGTTTTCCTGATTACTGCCATGCACGATTTCACCATTAACTAACAAAGCGGCTGCCCCAACCTGAAAATTTGAGTAAGGCGCGTAAGCTGTTGCAGTTGTTTTTCTAGCATTCTCTAATAAAGCTGCATCTGACTTGGTTAAGCTTTTAATAGAATTATACACTTCATATACAAACTGTACTTCCTTTTGCTTCATATACTAACTTATTTAGATAAAAAAGTCCCCCTAACAATTATATGTCGGGAGGACCCTTTCGGTATTTGAAGATATAAAAATATTATCGAATAAAATTAAACAAACGACTCCATCTAGGGCCTTTTTCCCAGCTAAACCAAATCATGGAAGCCTTTCCAACAATATGCGTTTCAGGCACAAACCCCCAAAAACGACTATCTTGACTTCTATGTCGGTTATCACCCATCATCCAATAGTAGTTAAATTGGGGTGTATATGTATTGGTTTCTTTTCCATTGATCAGGAACTTACCATTCACTTCTTCTAGGGTGTTTTTTTCATAAACTGTTATGAGTCTTCTGTATAATCCAATAGTAAGGGTGTCTAGTATAATTGATTGTCCTTTTTTAGGGATGATAATTGGCCCATAATTATCTAATGTCCATGGATAATTAGCTACATCATTAGGAAAAAACATCCCTACATTATTATCCACATGCTTTTCCATGTTGATCACATTGGGCATTTTCTTTACTTTTTCAGCTTCTTCAGCAGTCATGTTCAATACAACCATTTTATTATCCGGGCTGATTGAATACTGTCCATTTGAATTTTCGCGATCTTTAATGCCTATTTCGTCTTTTAAAAAATCATCGGTAAAAGGAGTTCCGTTAGTAGTAATAATGTATTCAGTTTGAGCACCTTTAGGTACAAATGCGGGCTTGTTATTTACGTATAAATCAGCATTTTTAATTTGAATGGTATCACCCGCAACACCTACACATCTTTTAATATAATTATCGGTTTTATCAACAGGATGAACCAATATAGGATATTCAGCCAATAAAGCATCCCTGTTACCTTTAAATTGCTCTCTTAATACATCATAATAAGTTATTTTGCTGCCAAACTCCGGTAAATTAATGATGGTATCTCCTGCAGGAAAATTAAACACTACAGCATCATTTCTCTTTACATCAGCAAATGATTTAAATCTTGTATAAGGTAGCTGAACTTCTTTTATGTAAGAGGGTGTTGTGAGAGAGAAAGGCATGGTATTGTGTACAAATGGGAATGATAAAGGTGTTTGCGGAACACGCGCACCGTAGGTCATTTTGCTTACGAACAAAAAATCATTAACCAATAAGGTTTTCTCCATACTTTCTGTAGGAATTACATAAGCTTCAAATACAAAAGTTCTGATTAAAGTAGCAGCTACCACAGCAAATACACCTGCATCAATCCATTCTCTGGATGCTGGTTTATAGTACAACTTAAGCGCATCAGGACCATACCATTTTTCTTTTTCAGAGAAGCCTAAATACGGAAAATATATAAAAGGGAATAGAACCGTTGCGGCATGAGCAGGTACGGAAACTTTTTTAAAGTTCATCACCCAAATAATCGTAATCCAGATAGTAATAAATTGGCCTGCAATTGGAATTAATTGTAACCAGAACCAATATTGTTTAATACTCGTTTTTTGTACAATAATCCAGGTGTTATAAAATGGAATAAAAGCTTTCCAGGCATCCTCTATGCCGGCTTTTTTAAACATTCCATACATACCAACATGCCAACCCGCTAAACCAACGAAAAAGAGAAGTAAACCCATAATTATTATTTATTAGCAACAAAAATATCCATTTCAATGGCAATGTCACTTATTAAAACCAAATATTTTGCTAAATATAGCTCTTAACATCTTCCTCTGAAATTTCACTTCCGGAAAATATAATTAATCGTTCTACTACATTACGTAATTCTCTTATATTACCCGTCCAGTTTCGTGTTTTCAGTAGTTCCATTCCTTTAGCACTTATATTTTTTTTAGCTTGCCGATACTCCAGACCAACGAGCGTTAAAAAGTGTTCAACCAGTAATGGAATATCCTCCCTGCGATCATTTAGAGAGGGCACATGAATTAAAACTACACCCAGCCTATGATATAAATCTAACCGAAAGTTTTTAGCTGCTACTTCTTGCAGCAAATCTTTATTGGTTGCAGCAACCACTCTTACATCTACATTTATTTCTTTATCGCCACCAACGCGGGTTATTTTACCTTCTTGCAATGCTCTAAGTACTTTTGCCTGAGCACTTAAACTCATATCGCCTATTTCGTCTAAAAAAAGGGTTCCGCCATTTGCTTGTTCAAACTTTCCGATACGTTGTTTTACGGCAGAGGTAAAAGAGCCTTTTTCATGACCAAATAATTCACTCTCAATCAACTCCCCCGGTATAGCTGCACAATTTACTTCAATAATAGGGCCATTGGCTCTGTTGCTTTTTTCATGAATCCATCTGGCCACCAATTCCTTACCACTGCCATTTTCACCGGTAACAAGCACTCTGGCATCGGTTAATGCTACTTTTTCAATAGCTTCTTTTATTTTAATAATTGGGGCACTCTGACCTATTATTTCTTGTACATTGGCCACTTTCCTTTTCAGCACTTTTGTTTCTTTTACCAGTGTTGTTTTGTCAAGGGCATTTCTAATGGTAATGAGCAGTCTGTTTAAGTCAGGCGGTTTAGCAATATAATCATAGGCGCCTTTCTTTACGGCATCTACAGCCGTTTCAATATTACCATGACCACTAATCATAATAATGGGTGTATCGATATGGTCGTCTTTTACTTTAAGTAAAAATTCTAACCCATCTAATTTAGGCATTTTTATATCACACAACACTGCATCAAAGTTACCTGATTGCAATTTTTTAAAGCCGTCTTCGCCATCGCCAGCTTCCTCTATGGAGTATCCTTCATTGGTTAAAATATCTTTTAAAACATTTCGGATAGCGCGTTCATCATCTATAATTAATATGGAAGGCATATATAAAATTATAGGTAAATATAATCAATGAAAGCTAAACTGTATACCGGCTATCCAATTTCTCACAGGTGCGGGATTAAAATAGCGATTACCTGCTGCATTTATATCATTACCCAAACTATATAACTGATTTAATAAATTATCGCCAGCGAAATAAATACCAATTTGATTATTGTGAAAATTAAATTGCTTACTTAATTTACTTTGCAAGAGCTGATAAGGTGCAGCAAATACCGTGTTGGCATCATTTAAAGGAATAGAGGAGGTTATATTAAGTGAAGTATTCAACTGCCAGCCTTTTTCGGCGATTATTTGAATAGCAGATACATTCACCAACTCAGGTACCCCGGTTAATTGATTACCCGAATAGTTAACAGTACCTTGCTGATAATTGGTAAAGCGATAGGGCTGATAGCTTAAACTGTTGGAGATCGAGACCCCTTCAATGAAGCTTCTATTTTTTTGAAGCAACTGATATTGAAGAAACATTTCTAGCCCATTTTGTTGAGTGGATCCTGCATTAATAAAATATTCAACACCTGCATTATCTATCCTACGAACAATTGCATCATTTAATTTGAAATGATACCCGGCTAAATCGAAAGTTAACCTTTTATTGAATAAAAAGCCTTTAATACCTGCTTCGAAATTCCACCCTTTTTCGGCATTTAATAATGGGTAAAAATTGCCATCAGAAGGACGAACTTCGGCAAGGCTTGGAGGGGAAAACCCTTCTGCTAAGATTGTATAAGCAGTAATATTTTGATGAATTGCATAGGACAAGGCTAATCTGGGAATAAAAGGCGCATTAATTGTTCTTTTTGTAAAAGCAGCATTTAGGTCAGTTAATCTTTTATAATGATAGGATTGATGGTTTATACTGAAACCAGCTGTAGCCAGTAATTGCCTGGTAATAGGAAACTTAATTTGAGAGAAATAAAAATTTTGTAAGCTGTATACTACATCTTTTGATTGAACAGCCGCAGGTGTTCCGCTATTGTTAATGAAGTTATTAATTGCTGATTCATTCATTAAGAGCTCAACTCCGTTAATCCACTGTATATTGGGTTGATTGATACAAGGCTTAATGATTAATTGAGCACCCGCGTTTATATTTACCTCTTTTCTTTGCTCAAAATTGGTAATAAACGGGTTAGTAAAATTTGTATTGCCAATTGATATAAATGATTTAGTTTGAATGTTGGCAGCATTCGTGTAAGCATGTTTAATTGCCCCCAACAATGTTTTGTTATAGACAGCTGTTTTTTGTTGAATAGCGCCTGGCAATGCTCCAGCTGGCAACCTTGCCAAGGTTGGATTTTGTTCTATTTGAGCAGCGGTAATGGCTCCGGGTGTACCATAAAACAAATCGGTATAAAAAATTATTGAATTGAATACGTGTTTATTCACTTTAAACGCAGTTAACCAGGATAGAGATGATTTAAGTAAACCCGATTGTTGTCTATAACCGTTTAATTGTAGTCGATTGAATTGAAGGGAGGATACAAATGATTTTGCTTGATGTTTCCATTCGGTTTGCTGTTGATTTAGTCCAAATGAACCGCCAGAAAATCCGATAATAAAAGTATTTTTTAGTGAATCGTCAAAGGACATGGATTGATTTAATAAGAGTGCCCCACCGGTTCCTGCACCATAGCAACTGGCAACGGGCCCTTTGGCTATTTCAATCTGGTTTACTTGCTGAAGATTAATTAAATTAAGATAAGTATTACCGGAAGCATCGGTCAACGGGATCTCATTCCAATAAACTTTAGTATTACGAATACCAAAAGGAGAGCGAAGTAAACTACCTCTTACAGACAATCTATAGCTACCGGGTGAACGCTCCTCCATTCTAACACCGGGTACGGTATTCATAATTGGAACCAATGAAATAGGGGCAACTGCTTGAATGGTTTTTAAAGGGATGTAAGCCACCGATGCCGGCACCTCTTTCCAACGCATACCAGTATTGAAGGAGGTAACTACGACCTCTTTTAAAGAGGTATCGCTCCTTTCAATTTGACAGATTGTAACTGCCCTTACCTCATATATGAACGATAAGCATAAAAATGAAATAACAATTAGCTGCTTATACACTTCTATTTTTTCATGTACATTACTTCTTTTACCAATTTAACTGTTCTGGAAACGTCTGGCATAGCCAACGCAGTTAAATTAGGCGCATAGTGCATAGGTGCATCAGCGCTGGTAATTCTTCTGATAGGAGCATCTAGGTAATCAAACCCTTCTTTTTGTATTCTATAGCTAATTTCAGAAGATATGGAAGCGAAAGGCCACTGTTCTTCTACGATTACTAATCGATTGGTTTTTTTAACACTCTCCAGTATAGTCATCCAATCTAATGGGCGTATAGTTCTTAAATCGATAACTTCTGCACTAATGCCTTCTTTTTCTAATTCAGCAGCAGCACCAAGCGCTACTTTCATCATTTTATTAAAAGAAACGATGGTTACATCTCGGCCTTGTCTTTTCACATCAGCCTTACCGATAGGAATATAATATTCATCTTCAGGAACTTCACATTTATCGCCGTACATGACCTCACTTTCCATGAACATAATGGGGTCTTCTTCATAACGAATTGCTTGTTTCAACAATCCTTTCGCATCATATCCATTAGATGGGGAAACGACTTTTAAACCAGGAATATTTGCATAGTAGCTTTCAAAAGCAGTTGAGTGCTGGGCACCAAGTTGGCCGGCACTACCGTTAGGGCCTCTAAATACGATTGGGCAGCTTAATTGACCACCGCTCATTGCCAGCATTTTTGAAGCCGTATTTAAGATTTGATCTAATGCTAAAACGGCGAAGTTCCAGGTCATGAACTCCACAATAGGACGTAATCCGTTTTGCGCAGCACCAACAGCAACGGCAGCAAAGCCTAATTCAGCAATTGGGGTATCAATTACACGCTTTGGGCCAAATTCGGCCAGCATACCCTGGCTTACTTTATAAGCACCATTATACTCCGCTACTTCTTCTCCCATTAAGAAAACTCTTTCATCTCTTCTCATTTCTTCATTCATTGCCTCACGAAGGGCTTCTCTAAAAGCTATTGATCGCATATAAAGTCATTTTTTAAATGTGCACAAAAATAGAAGATTAAGACATATAAAACGAAAAAATCCCCTCCCGATTTTGGGAGGGGACAAACATTTATATAAAAACTAACTAAATCTACTAGAATACGTTCCAACCAAAGCTCATATAGTATAAACCACCAATTTGTGGGCTACCAAAAGCATTGAAGTAGTATTTGTTCATTAAGTTGGTTGCACCTACTTTAATTAAAGATTTAACTTTTGGTAATTTGTAACTTACCATAGCATCTAAAGTAGAGAAAGAAGGAACAGTACCTACACCAAAAGTACCTTCGTATTTGAATGCATCAACCCACTTGTATACAACGTTGAAAGCAAAACGGTTATCTTTTAAGAATCCTGAGTTACCAAAACCTGCATTAAAACGATATTTAGCAGTATTGAAGTAAGAAACAAAACCTTCAGGTAAATCTCCGATGATATCAGAGTATAGGTTTGCATTGATGCTATAGTTTTTAGGGAAAAGGTATTCAGCAGAAGCGCCCCAACCTTTTACGTCTACAGTACCAGGTGCATTTACAGAAATGCTGTATTGAACTCTTGTGTTTTCATCTAACAAATTAGCCAAATTAGGTGTTAATCCCGGCTTTTGTTGAATAGGTGTTACACTTGAAATGAAATCGTTATACTTAGCAAAATATGCATATACATCAATTAACAATCTTTTGTTGATTAAGCCTTTGTAACCAACTTCAAATGAATTGGTAGATTCAGGTTTAAATTCACCAAACTCTTGTACTTGTAATAGAGCAGGGTTTGGAGCACCACCTAGAACACTTGCACCAAATGCACGTACACTAGCTAAAGTGTAAACAGGGTTTGTTGCAAAGTTGTTACCCTCTCTTAAAGCTGGTAAACCACCCATTAGGCGAGTACCACCACTCACTAATAAGTTGATCCATTGGTTTTGAGTAGTTGGGAAACGGTATGCAGTTTGGTAAGAGAAACGTAAGTTATGATCTTGTGCTAACTTATACACTGCAGAAAGTCTTGGAGTGAAACGACCTTTAAAGTTTGTGTTCTTGTCATAACGACCAGAAGCGGTAAGTTTTAAACGATCTCCTAACATTTTTTGAGAAAGTTGAACATAACCACCTGATTCATAGATTTTTAACACACCCATTGTATCAGCAAACAAAGTTCCTTTAGAGTCTAATACAAACTGACGAATATTTGCACCTACTAAAAGTTCAGTACCAGATTTTGCTAATCCTAAATCATCAGTAAGGTTATATTGTCCCTCCAAAGAGTTTAAAGCAGTTTTATCTATAAACAAGCCACCACCCTTAGAAATTGGAGTAGATATAATAGATTGGAACTTATCGTTGTTACCAATATATCCTGTAGGTCTACCAATATCAGCATAAGTTCTTGCTGCATTGTGCGCAGCCAATGAAGATGCACCTGCATCAATTTGCTTGGTATACGCTCTGATATAGTCAGGATACCAAGCAGTACTTGGTTTCAAAGCTTCGTTGAAATAACGGGCAGCTATTGTAGAGTTAAAGGAGTTACCTGCATTTTCACGAGTTACATATGTTCTGATGTACCAGTTCTTTGCTTTGAACTCTAATTTGTATTGAGCCATTTTCAAGTCCTTCAAAGAGTAACGATCTGAACCAGAATAAACGGTAGTACCATAACCCCACTGACCTGCTAAAATTGCTTCAACTTTATCATTTATTTTATAATGGAATGCTCCAGATAACTTAAAGTTAGTTGTAGTTGGATCAACCACCTGATTTTCATTGTAACCTGTACGGCTTACAAAAGTATTATTAGAAAAATAATTACGAAGATTTCCAAAAAGTATTGATGAAAATTCACCATTTACCAAACTAGTACCAGCTAAACCAGCACTACCAGGTAAATTTCTAAGGAAAGTATTGTAAGCGCTCAAATTAGCAGAAGGATTGGCATTTAAAAATGCTTGTGAACCTGCGTAGATTGCATTAAAACCAGCTGGAGTGATCAATGATCTTATACCATTGAATACACCGTTCGCTACAGAACCTAAACTAGAATAGGTTTCGTCGCCATAAACATTTACTCCATCATAATTAGGATCAGAGTTTCTGTCTCCAGCAACTACTTCACCATTTTGAATACCAGATAAAGCAGTTCTTCTGTAGTTGGTAGTGTTGCTGGCTAACCAATCTTGAGCCTGCGTAAACTGTGCATTCATTTTGTAAGCAAATTTCTCAGAAACCTTAGTAGACCAACGAACGCTCCAATCAGAGTACAACGATCTAGGACGATATTTGCTGTCGATATGGTTTAAACCATTTTTAAGTTGAAAACTTAAGCCTTGGTATTTAAAAGGATTTTTACTGTTAATCAATAAAGTACCATTGGTACCACCAGGGCCATATAATGCTGAAGAAGCACCTTGAAGTAATTCTACATTATCAACGTCTAATTCAGACAAGCCGACAATGTTACCAACAGCGAAATTTAAACCAGGAGCCTGGTTGTCCATTCCATCAACTACTTGATTTAAACGAATGTTACCACTGCTGTTAAAACCGCGAGTACCAAC
>CANHJH010000061.1 GCA_947460365.1 Sphingobacteriia bacterium
ATATGAAACATTGGTTTATTCTATTTTTAGCTTTATCTATTAATTTATTAAATGCTCAATCTGCAAAACCATTGTGGATAACTATTAAATCTTCGAATCTTAAGTGTTGGGAGTGTAAAGATCGATTAGAAAAATACCTGATAGTGGAGAACAAATCCGGGATGGAGAGCGGTATGATTCAATGGAAAATAAATGTATTGATTGGTGAAATTAAAGTGCAATATTGGCCGGATAGAACGGATGAAAGTATGATTAAAGCAGCCATCAATAATGCCGGATTTGATGCGAATGAGGAAAAAGCAAATCCGGAATCTTATGATAAGTTACCTCCAATATGTAAACGCGCTGAAGATGGGGGCGGACCCAAACCTAATAGACCTTGTCATATACCACCGGTAAACTAAAAAATGGCTAGGCTTTTTTTAGTGGTATAATTAAATGGCAAATTGGTAGAAATGCCCGATTTGCCAATCTTTACTGTTCCTTTCGCTCGTATATTAACTTCTTGATTAAACATCAATTTTACAGAGTTTTTCAATAGATTTTTCATGTCAACATCAATAGACAAGGGCAAAATAAACTCTGTTGCTTTGTTGATACGCATCAATGTGTCTAACTGAAATTTACCAAAATACAAATCATCGATATATAAATCGCTATTGGCTTTATATAGGTTTAGCCCAAAATTATTGGGGTTATAATAAACCAAATCAAATGTAAGTTTTGATTGATTAAAACCAATTGTATTGATTTTAATGTTTTTAATGTCTCTGTATTCAAATTCTTTTGGTTTACTACAAGAAATGAATACCAATAAACCTAAAGTTATAAAGAGTAATTTTGTTTTCAATGCTATCATTTGTTCAAAACTATTCTATTAATTCATTTTTAAAAAATCGAATATAAATTATAACTGAACTAATTAGTTTAGCATGTATTTTTATTAATTGGTTTTGATAGTTTTTTAATTAAATTAATCTTTAATAATATATTAAAATATTAAAAATGAATTGTTTACTAATTGAAAGTCAATACTTTGGAACTATTAATTATTATAAAAAGTTAATTGAAAGTAACAATATTCAAATTGAAGCACATGATTATTTTGTTAAAATGAGCTTTAGAAACAGAACTGTTATACCAGGTGCAAATGGATTAATTCAACTAACCGTACCTATAGAAAATGGTAGAAACCATAAACAATTGATGCATGTTGCTAAAATATCTTACCGGGAGAATTGGATCAGTCAACACATTCGTAGTATTGATTCTTGTTATAATAGGGCACCATTTTTTGAATATTATAGAGATGATTTGTTTAATATCTTAAATAAAAAACATGAATGCTTATTAGAACTTAATATGGAATTACTTAATTGGTTGCTTAAACAGTGCAAAATCAATTTGAATTTGCAACTGACTGATTCGTTTCAAGCAAATTATTTACCTCCCGTTATAGATTATAGGAATCAGATTTTACCCAAAAATTACCAGCATTCAGATGTAGGTAACCTCAAGTATCTCCAAGTTTTTGAGGACAGAATTGGTTTTAAGTCCAATATGAGCATTATTGACTTGCTTTTTTGCGCAGGACCAACTGCTGTCAATTTGTTAACAAGCAACGAAAATCAGTAATTAAGCATCTAATAAATTGTAATTTCCCATAATAATTAAGAAATTAGTTGTTCTTTAGTATCTCTTAATCTTATTGAATGAATTTGCGGGGCTTTATTATATGTTTTATAGCGTTAGTTTATACAAATAACTTAACAGCACAAGAATTTTCTAATAAAGGGAAAGATTTTTGGTTAGGGTATGGGTTTCACGTAAGAATGATTAATTCACCGGGTCAAAATAGTTCTACTAATAATTTAAATGCGCAAGATTTAATTTTATATTTAACCTCTGACCAAAATGCGAATGTAACGGTAGAGATTCCCGGATTGGGATATTCCAGACAATATACGGTAGTTGCAAATCAAGTAACAATTAGTGATCCGATTCCCAAAAGTGGATCTCAGGATGCAAGAATAATAGGACCAGGTAAATTTAATTCAGGTATTCACATCTTCAGTGATAGACCTGTTGTAGCCTATGCACACATTTATAATCAAAGTATTTCTGGGGCATCCTTATTATTTCCAACTAATACTTTAGGAAAAGATTATTATTCCATAAATTATACGCAAAGATCTAATGAACAAAATGCACATTCCTTTTTCTTTATTGTTGCAACTGAGGATAGTACTACAGTAGAAATTACGCCGAGTGACATAAATTTAAATAATTTAACCCCCTTAACGCCCAATATTATCAGTTTAAATAAAGGCGAAATATATTCTGTTATGGGCGTTGTTTCCGGAAATTATGGAAGTGATTTAACAGGTTCTAAAATAAGGTCTATTAGTACAGGGACCGTAAATGGGGGGTGCAAACCTATAGCAGTATTTTCAGGATCAGGCAAAATAAATATTGGAGGTACTCCTCAAACTAGTGCTGATAATTTATTTGCACAAGCCTTTCCTTCAAATGCATGGGGAAACAAGTATTTAACAGCACCCACAGGTTCACAACCAAATAATTATTATAGAGTTTGTGTAAAAGATCCAAACACAAAAGTATGGTTAAACGGTAATCTTCTAACAGATTTAAACAATCAATTTTATTATGAGTTTAAAAATGGAGGAAATGGTGGAAATCCTATTCCTAATATAATCACAGCTGATAATCCTATTTTGGTGGCTCAATATTGCACTTCGCAAAGTCAGGAAGGTAATCCTTCGGCTGGTGGTGGAGATCCAGAAATGATTTACCTCAGTCCGGTTGAACAAACAATTAATAAGATAACACTTTTTTCTGCTTCACAGTTTCTAATATCGAATAGCTTCATTAATGTTATTATAAAAAATGAAGGAATAAATAGTTTTACATTAGACGGCGTATCTCCTTTACCAGGTAGCTTTATTTTACATCCGGGTGACAATAGTTATTCCTATGCCATTTTATCAGTTAGTTCCGGAAGAGCTCATTCGTTGTATTCCGATAGTGGGTTTAACGCTATTGCATACGGTTTTGGTGCTGCAGAAAGTTATGGTTATAATGCTGGAACCAATATTATCGATTTAAATCCCCCAATTAAAATTAAAAATGATTATGCAAGTTCCGGAATTCGTTATTCCGCAACTTGTACGAATACGCCCTTTAAAATGTATATATCCGTGCCATATACTGCCAATAAATTAGTGGTAGATTTTGGCCCTAATACTAATCTAAAAGGCCCTAATCCTTATACCTACCTACCTAATGGATCTCTAATTGGTGGCGCAGATTCTTCATATACTTATAATGGTAAATCCTATTATGTATATTACATTCCTAAATCGTTCGAATTTAAAAATGCCGGTTCATTTCCGGTTAAAATCACCGCCTCTGCTACAACTACCATATCTGATGGGTGCAGTAGTAATAATGAACAGGTAATAGAAGATAATATTGAAGTTAATCAACAACCCATTGCTGATTTTTCTATTATCTCTGATGGTTGTGTTAATTCACCAATTACTTTTAGTGATGAAACAAATGCTTTTGGCAGTTCTACTTATAAATGGTTTTGGGATTTTGGAAATGGAATATTAAGTAATGAACAGCATCCAATCATTAATTTAAATAACTACACAACTATTGTAAAATTCAGATCTATTACTGATTATGGTTGTGTGACTGATACGGTTAAAACAATTCAATTATCTGATAAGCCTATTGCCAAATTTGATTTTACATCACCCAATTGCATCGGTACTAAAATTGATTTTATTGATCAGTCTACCTATTCTAACAGTTCAAATAATAACATTATTTCAAATTGGATCTGGTCTTTTGATAATGGCACTTCACCGGATTCCTTATTAACCAATGCTACACAAACAAGACAATTTAACACAGAAGGCAATAAAAATAATTTTTTAAAAGTTAGAAGTACAACTGGCTGCGCAAGTGATACTTACCAACCTTTGTTTGCTATCAAACCTACACCACAGGTTAAGTTTACTACCCCTAAGATATGTTTAGCAGATGCTTTTGCTACGTTTATCGACAACAGCATTATTTCTGATAATACAGCGTCTAATTTTATATATAACTGGACATTCAACTCCGGATTGCCTGATGTTTCAAACAGCAAAAATCCATCTATTCAATATCAAACCCCCGGGAAATATAATGCTCAATTGAAAGTTACTGCTATTAATGGCTGTACTGATTCACTTTCCAAAGAATTCTTTGTTAATGCATCTGATCCTAAAGCAGCTTTTGAAGTTCAAAATTCCGATCCAATTTGTTTGCCTTCCGCTGTTCGTATTAAAAACAAATCAACCCTTTCTGTAGGAAATATTACCAAAATTGAAGTTTATTGGGATTTTATCAATCACCCTGAAATAAAGGATGAATTTGAAGATCCTCGCTTTGACACGGTTTTTACGCATCAATATCCCGATTTACAACAAAATAATCCTCAAGCATACACGATCAGGTTCATTGCCTTTTCCGGTGGGGGAAGTTGTACTGATTATATAGAATCAACAATTAAAGTTTATCCACAACCTAAAGCAAAAATTGATCAATCAGTCAATCAAATATGTGCAGGTGATAAAGTAAGTTTTAAAGACTTAACAGATGGGTTAACGGGAGTTCCTGTAAAATGGAAATGGGATTTTGGGAGATTAGGCAACGAAACAAATAATTCATTTCAAAAAACTTTTATAGACTCAGGAAATGTACAGTTTACTTTTTTTATAATCAATGCCAGTGGTTGTAATAGTGATACGATTAGCGCTGATCTTGATGTATTTGCTAATCCAACAGTTAAATTACCCAACCAAATTAGTTTGATCTTAGGCAACAAGGTTCAATTAATTCCTGAAGTGACCGGTACTGAATTGAGTTATTTTTGGAGTCCAGGTTCACAGTTAGATGATATTTATAAACAAAATCCATGGTGTACGGCTACAGATGATATTACTTATTCATTAAAAGTGAGTGGGAAAGGTGGTTGTAGTGCATCTGATGAGGTTTTTATACTTGTTTTAAAACCACCCGAAATGCCTAATGCATTTTCTCCCAATGGTGATGGCATCAACGATTATTGGATAATAAAAAACATCAATAGATATCCGGATGCATCAATTGATGTATTTGACCGGTATAACCAAAAAGTTTTTCATTCAGATAATTATAGTACACCTTGGGATGGAAAGTTTAATCAAAAGCCATTGCCTATTGGTACTTATTATTTTGTAATTAATCCTAAAAATGGACTTAATACAATGAGTGGATCTGTAACAATTATTAATTAGTTCGATATGGTTGTTTAAGCAGGTAAGGATCGGAAACTTTAAGTATTCTTTGTATTTTATATAATAGTTGTTTGCTTATATTGTAAAATATTTTTATGCTATAAATAAGTGTGAGTTATATGTATAAATGGTTGATGATAATATGGTTAATGTGTGCCTCGGAATTTATACATGCACAGGATTTTTCTAATAAAGGAAAAGAATTTTGGATTGCTTATCCTGCCCATAGAGATGGTACTGATTCTAGAATGGCTTTATATATTTCTTCAACAGAAAATACAACCGGTTTAGTACAATTAGATGGACAAGTGATTTCGTTTGTTGTTACTGCTAATAAAGCTACAATTGTACCGATCTCTCCACAAAAATACAACGTGTACAATGGTCAGGCAGATTCAGTAGCTAAAGGAAAAGGAATTAGGGTAGTGGCAGCAAATCCCATAGTTGTTTTTGCACATTTATTGAATAATACTCGATCAGGATCCACACTTATTTTACCAATCAATGTACTTGGAAAGGAATATATATCGGTTAATGGTCCTCAGAATAAAACTTCATTTAGTGGAGCCAGAAGTCAAATTACTATGCTAGCTGTTCAAGATAGTACAACAGTTGAAGTTAAATTAACAGCAAATAGTTCTGGTACAATTGTCAGGAATGCCGGAGAAGTTTATTCGATTAAATTAAATAAGGGAGATGTATACCAAATTCAATCCAAAGAAGATTTGACCGGATCTACTATTAAAAGTATTTCAACTGGCAATAATACTTGTAAGCCATTAGCAGTATACTCTGGCAGTAATTGGACTACCTTTGATTGTTCATCAAATTTATCCGGTGACAATTTATTTCAACAAATATTTCCTTCAAAATCCTGGGGATATCATTATATAACCGCTCCTTTTTTAAATAGAGAATTTGATATTTTTAGAATTATTGTTAACGATCCTTCTACTAAAGTAACTGTTAACGGTACAACACTATCTGCATCAGCATATAATTCTAATGGATATTATGAAATAAAAAATGGAATAGCAAATGTAATCGATGCCGATCAGCCCATTTTAGTTGTACAATACATGACCCCCCAAGATTGTGATGCTAGAAATACGTATTCAAGTAATGGCATTCCAACAAATCCAGGTGATCCCGAAATGATCATATTAAATCCATTAGAACAAACCATCAATAATGTTACCGTGGTTTCTGCTAGAAAAGATTTAATTCCTCCTGTCACCAATATCATCAAACATTATTTAAATGTGGTGATGAAAACAGTTAATACCCCTAAGTTAACTATTGATGGTAAACCACCTATTGCAAGTTGGAAACCAATTTTAAATTCTGAATACGCCTATTTGCAGGAAGATGTTACTACTAGTACCGAAATTAATCCAAGTCATAATATTCAAGCAGACAGTGGCTTTATTGCCACAGCATATGGAATGGGGGATGTAGAAAGTTATGGATACAACGCGGGTACCAAACTAATTGATTACAACCCACCCATTAAAATTGTTAATCCTTATGAATCTAATAATATACAATATCTAGCTACCTGTAAGGAAACTCCCTTTTCAATTCAATTGAGTTTACCCTATGAAGTAAATAAAATTGTAGTCGATTTTTTTAATAATCCTTCCATTTACCCCAATACTAAAGAAGAGATTTTTCCTGTTCCAACGCCTACCATTATCAATTCTAATGGTAGAAATTATTATGTATATCAATTTCCTAAAACTTATACTATAAATAAAACAGGTTACATCCCAATTTCAATAACGGCTTCATCTGTAAATATTGTTACCGAAGGTTGTAGTAACACCTATGAAAATTTATATTCAGATAGTATTCTAGTTAAAGAATCTGTAATAGCCGATTTTGAATATATTACATCTGGATGCAAAGATTCTGTAATTAAATTTAGAGATATTACCACGTCACCCGGTACCCCTTTATTCAAATGGAACTGGCAGTTTAGAGATATTAATGATATTTTTATTAATGATTCGCTTGGATCTATGATTATTTTTTCCGGATTTATAAAAGACAGCATTTTTACTAAACTTACTGCAATTAATGAATTAGGATGTTATGCTACCAAAACTTCCATTGTTCTTTTATCTGATAAGCCCACTGCTAATTTTAATTTTTCAACGCCTAATTGTACCAACACCAACATTAATTTCACCAATACTACTACAGTATCAAATAGCCCGAATAATCAATTAAAATGGGCAATTTGGGACTTTAATGACGGCACAGCACCTGATTCTTTATTACCTACTAACGTAAAAACTAAAGTATACGCTACAAGCGGTATTAAAAATGTATCATTAAAAGTAGTTACTGCAACAGGTTGCACCAGCGATCTTACCAGCATAAACTGTACCATTAGTCCTTCTCCTAAAGCTAATTTTACTCCCCCCAATGTTTGTATTAAAGATGTAATTGTTTTAAATGATGAAACAACTCCAGTTAATGGGTTGCCCACTTCAACTAATTGGTATTTTGATGGTGCTATACCTGCTGAAAGTGTTAAGAAAACAGATACCTTAATTTACCCTACTGCCAATACTTATAATATAAAACTGGTTTCTACAATCAACGGTTGCAAAGACTCCATAACTAAATCAATTGTACTTAATACAGATGTTAAAAATGCCGATTTTGAGGTGCAAAATACTTTGCCAATTTGCCACCCCGCTGGTATAAATATTCTGAATAAATCTAGCTTATTCAGCGCAGGAAACTTTACTAATTATAAAATCATTTGGAATTTGAAAGAATTCCCCAACGATACCATTTCCTATTTACCTAATTCTACCAATTCTTTTACTAATCGATATACTGATATACTGCCGAGTAATATACCCGATAGTTTTTCGATTCAATTCATTGCGTATTCTGGAAACAACTGCTTTAAATCCTCCATTCCAAAAATGGTTAAAATATTTTCTCAGCCCCAGGCTAAATTCACTACATCCGTATTGGCAGTGTGTTCCGGTAATACAGTTGATTTTACCAATCTTAGTAATACTTTTTCCTCTACAAGTGGAGCTGTTCAGTGGCATTGGGATTTCGAGAAAATAGTTCAATCGTCAGAAAAAAATCCGATTCAACCTCTAACAGATACTGCGAATTCAATTAATAATATAGCATTAAGTTTTATTAATCAGGAGGGTTGTTTAAGTGATACATTTTATCAATCTGTAATCGTTTATCCTAACCCAATTGTAGTATTAACTGATACCCTAACTTTATTACAAGGCGGTTCTTTAACACTTCATCCAATTAAAGTACATGGAAATGGATTGAGTTACCAATGGAATCCAGGTACTTATTTATCGAATACCAACATGGTAAATCCTACAACAACAGCAACAGATAATATTCAATATGAACTTAAAGTAACTTCCATAGATGGTTGTATATCAAATGATTATACCTATATTAAAGTAGAAAAAGAAATGAATGTTCCCAATGCATTTTCTCCTAATGGGGATGGATTAAATGATTATTGGAGAATAAAGGAATTAGATAGTTACCCTAATGCAACAGTGGAAATAGTGAATAGATTTGGTCAAATTGTGTTTAAACATAATGGAAATGCTGTAAATTGGAACGGGACTTTTGAAGGGAAAAATTTACCGGTTGGTACCTATTATTATATTATTAATCCTAGAAACGGAAGTAAAATCATTTCCGGCTCTGTTACAATAATACGTTAAGCAATGAAGGGTAGGATTTTATTAATATTTTTTACAGGGTTAAATATATTGTTGGTTAATGGTCAGCAACGTCCTTATTACACTCAATATATAATGAATAATTATATTATCAATCCTGCCGTTGCCGGAATTGAAAATTATTGGGATGTAAAAGCTAGCCATAGAATGCAATGGGTTGGATTACAAGATGCACCGGTAACTACCTATATTACTATGCATGGACCTTTAAGTAAAAATGATTATGGCAGAGAAACTGCTACTAGTTTTAGAGCTAGAGGTGAAAACCCAAGGGGAGAAGCATATTGGCAAGATTATACTGCTGCTGCACCTCATCATGGTGCAGGGCTTACTATATTAAATGATAGAACTGGACCATTAAATCGTTTTGCGGCCTATGGAACTTATGCATATCATCTAGGAATTTCCCCTAAAACAAATTTATCGGCAGGAATTTCGGTAGGGGTAACTAACATCAGTTTAGACGCTTCCAAACTAAATTTCGGATCGGTAAATGTTGATCCGGCAGTTTCTGGGAGTGGAGTTATCAATACATTTAAACCAGATGTGAGCGCAGGTCTTTGGTTGTATTCCAAGAATTATTTTATAGGATTAGCTGCACAGCAGATTATTCCTCAGAATATCACATTTTCTAATAATTCCGTATCCTTAACTCAAGGGAAATTGATTCCCCACCTGTTTTTAAGTGCTGGATATCGAATTCAATTGTCCGACGATGTTTCCTTACTACCCTCCACACTGATCAGGTATATTAATCCATTACCAATTGGGATAGATTTAAATGCAAAGTTTCAATACCAAGATCTAATTTGGCTGGGAGGTTCCTATCGTTACAAAGATGGTTTTGCAGGAATGGTAGGGGTTAATCTGAACAATGCTATAAATATCGGATACTCTTATGATATGCAAACCTCTGTTTTAAATACAGTTAGCAAAGGCACGCATGAAATTTTAATAGGATTTTTATTGGGCAATAAATGGGGTGATTTATGTCCGAGAAAATTGTGGTAACTAAAGTTGTTTGATCATCCAAATGTCACAACCATTGTGACCACTATTTCCCATGGGGACACTTAAATAGTTAAATCCAAATTTTTCATACACACTTACTGCTTTATTTAATTCGGGCATTGTTTCAAGATATACTTGTTCAAAACCCTTTTCTTTGGCAACATTCAAGCAATGATCGATCATCTTTCTGCCAATTCCTTGTCCTCTTACCTCTTTTGCTAAATACATTTTTACCAGTTCACAGGTATTAGCAGGTAAACCTGCAGTGGGGTATATGCCTGCACCTCCAATTATTTTATAATCCTTTAAAGCGATATAATAAGCACTTATGGGTGCTGACTGAAATAATTCATACAAATGATCCGTACTGTCATCGAAATAAACTGTACCAGGTTTATTCGCGCCAAACTCGGTAAGAGCAGCTCTGATAATGCTTGCTATTGTAACATTATCTTCTGGCTGAATGGGTCTGATAATAAAATCCTGCATATTTACTTAAGCGTTCTTTCTAAATTCTTTAAAGGCATTAATCAATCCATTGGTAGAAGGGTCATGTTCTATAATAGGTTCTTGATTCATCAATTCCGGAAGAATTTTATTGGCCATTTGTTTACCTAACTCAACTCCCCATTGATCGAAACTGAAAATATTCCAAATTACGCCTTGAACAAATATTTTATGCTCATATAAAGCAATTAGCATACCCAAAGAAGTAGGGGAAATCTCTTTGATTAAGAATGAATTGGTGGGTTTATTGCCTTCGAAAACTTTAAATGGTGTAATTTTCGTGATTTCTTCTTCAGATTTTTCTGCTTTCATACTTTCAACTTTCACATCATTCTCGGATTTCCCATTCATTAAAGCTTCAGTTTGAGCAAAGAAATTGGACAATAATTTTAGATGATGATCACCAATAGGATTATGACTTATTGCAGGTGCGATAAAGTCGCATGGAATCATTAGTGTACCCTGATGAATTAGTTGATAAAAAGCATGTTGACCATTGGTGCCTGGTTCTCCCCAAATTACTGGTCCTGTAGCATAGTTTACTATGTTTCCGCTTCTATCAACACTTTTACCATTACTTTCCATATTCCCTTGTTGGAAATATGCCGCAAAACGATGCAGGTATTGATCATAAGGTAAAATGGCTTCACTTTGTGCTCCAAAGAAATTAGTATACCAAATTCCAATTAATGCCATTAGAACCGGTATGTTGTTATCGAATTTTTCTTTTCTAAAATGCTCATCTGCAATAGAAGCGCCTTTTAATAATGCTTCAAAATTATTGTATCCAATAGTAAGTGCAATAGATAAGCCAATGGCACTCCATAACGAATATCTACCACCAACCCAATCCCAAAACTCAAACATATTGGCTTTGTCAATCCCAAAAGCAGTCACCATTTGCTCATTGGTACTCAATGCCGCAAAATGTTTTGCTATATGTTTCTCCTCCTTTGCATGTGCTAAAAACCAAGCACGAACTGTATGTGCATTGGTCATAGTTTCTTGTGTAGTAAATGTTTTTGAAGCTATTAAAAACAATGTCTCTTCTGGAGTTACTTTTTTAAGTGTTTCAGCAATATGGGTACCATCTATATTACTAACAAAATAAGTAGAAATGCCTTTAATCCAATATGGTTTAAGTGCTTCTGTAACCATTACTGGACCTAAATCACTACCTCCAATCCCAATATTAACAATATACTTTATTTTTTTTCCGGTATATCCTTTCCACATTCCGCTATGAATGTTTTCACAAAAAGCTTGCATTTGACGTTGAACTCTTGCAATCTTTGGCATAATATCTTTTCCTTCTACCAATATAGGCATATCCGAAAAGTTTCTCAATGCAGTATGTAATACTGATCTATGTTCTGTTTCATTAATTTTTATACCGGCAAACAGCTCATGAATGGCCTCTTTTAATTGGCATTCTTCCGCAAGTTGTAAAAGCAATTGTAAAGTTTTAGAATCAATGATGTTTTTTGAGTAATCAAAAATCATTTGATCTAAAACGATGGAAAATTTATTAAAAC
>CANHJH010000062.1 GCA_947460365.1 Sphingobacteriia bacterium
AATAATTTTTATACATTAAACTTCAAAGATGATCGCCCATTTTTTTGATTCAAGTTTTAATTTACAATGGAGTTGGAAACAATTTCTGAATGATGAATTGGCTTGTAGTGGCACCGATAGTGTAAATTTAGCATTGGCAGCGCATATGCTAAAGCAGAATGCCAACTATTATTTTTTTAGCAATGTTAAAGGCAGCTCATCTGAATATCCAAATCATTATTTTGCTGAAAATCTATCTGATGCTATTAAACAAGCTGTTGAAAAAGGTTGTAAGATTATATTGTTTAACGACAAAAAAAACGAAGCAACAATTAAAGGCTTAGTGGATGCGAATCAAATTAACTTGGGTTGTATAGTATGGGTGCAAAATGACCCATCTCCCTATCTGGCTGATTTCGACTGTATTAAAAGAATTATTTGTGTAACAGCAAAGTATGCAAATAATTTCAGGCATAAAGCTTACTTTAAAAAGATTGAAGTGATACATAATTTCATTGAAACTTCTTCTTATTTACCAGCTAACAGCAAGCTTCCATATTCAGTAGCATTTTTGGGTTCCATTACATTAGATAAGGGATTTCATCACCTTATAAAAATTTGGCCTTCCATCAAAGAAAAATATAAAGAAGCAGTATTGCATGTATATGGAAGTGCTAAGTTGTATAATAATAATTATCATCTCGGCCCTTTGGGTATTGCTTTTCAAGACTATGAAGAGAAATATTTGATTCCATATATTGGCAATAGTGTTGAAGAAGCAAAAGAAAAATATGGCATTAGCTTTTTAGGTCTGACTACTCCACAATTAATAAAAAAGTCCTTAGGTAAATATTTAATTGGTGTAGTAAATCCCAATTGTAAAGATTCATTTGAAACATTCTGTATATCTGCAATAGAATTTCAGGCTGCCGGTACAGCTGTTATTGGTGCTAATAGAATGGGATTAAAAGAAACAATTCAGCAAAAACATACGGGGTTGTTAATTAATAAGGAGCAGGAGTTGCAAGGGGCTATTGAAGCATTATTTAGCCATCCGGAGCAAGCACAAAAACTGGGTGTGCAAGGAATAAATTTTGTGAAGCATCAATTTAGTATGGGTAAAGTATTGCGTGATTGGGAAACTTTATTTACCGCTGTACTAAATGGAAATAAAACACAAACACCTCATTTTGAATTTTTTAATGCAAGCGTAAAAGATTATTTTAAATACATAATCGGCATCATTAAATATAAAAATTTTTAATAGAATATCGATTAAATAACCACATTCTAGGTAGTCATTAAAGACAATATATAATTTTATATGAAAGCAATGATATTGGCTGCAGGGTTAGGAACGAGATTGAAACCATGGACAGATCATCATCCTAAAGCATTGGCAATAGTTAATGGAAAAAGTTTGTTGGAAAGGAATATTATTTATTTACAACATCATGGTATAAGGGATCTAATTGTTAATGTGCATCATTTTGCAGATCAAATTATCGAAGCTATTCGTATTAATAATGGCTGGGGATCAAACGTGGTAATTTCAGATGAAACCGAAGAAGTGCTTGAAACCGGAGGAGGGTTGTTAAAAGCCGCTGCATATTTGCGTACAGAAGAAAATTTTGTATTATTAAATGCAGATATGCTCACCGATATGGATTTAAGTAAAATGATTGTAGAACATCAGTTGAATCAATCTATTGCAACATTGGCTGTTAGTGAGCGTGAATCATCCAGGTGTTTATTATTTAATGATCAAGCGCAAATGGTAGGTTGGAGAAACAATACAACCGGTGAAGAAAGGGGACCGATGGTTACATGGCAGAACAAACAAGGAATTCATGCCAAAGCATTTAGTGGAATTCATGTATTGAGCAGTAAGATATTCGCATTAATCGAAAGAAAGGGAAAGTTCTCTATGATAGATGTTTATGTTGATCTTTGTGCACAACATGCTATTCATGCATTTGATCATACAGGCGCAAATTTAATCGATGTAGGAAAACCAGAAAATATACAAAAGGCTGAGTTATTATTTAAGTAATGCCTCAGCCTTTCGCTTCAATTCTATAGCTTTTTTAAACCTTAATGTATATTTTTTTTTTGTCTAACAGGTACCCTATCAGCCAATAGAAGCAAACGGTTGTTAGTGCAAAAACTAGGGAACCAATTCTTTCATCAACAGCAATTGGTTTACAGAGGTGCTCATAAAACCAGCTTAATGGGCTGGAATAGTTAATTTTTCCATTCATATCCATACCAGTTTCCCATCTAAATAATCCTAAAACTCTGGGCAGGAATCCGCTTAGTACAAAAATAAAAAGCGGGTTTTTGCCAAATACATCAAAAAATTTGCTCCAATTGCCTTTTATTGCTCTAAACTCAATTAAAAATATAAGGATAGAAAGCGTAAAAATAGCGAGTCCTGTAGTATAAATGGTATAACTGCTCGTCCATATTTTTTTATTAATTGGAAATACCCAATCCCAGCAATAGCCTGTAATTAAAAGGATAGTTCCGGTTATGAATAAGTGAGCAAGCATTTCAAAGTTCTTTCCTTTTAATTGTATATACTCACCTATTAAAAAGCCAAAAATAACTTGTACAATAGCGGCAGGGGTACTCATAAATCCTTCTGGATCAAACGGTACGCCTTCTCCTTTATACATATGTGATAATCCTAAAATATTCATATCAATATTGGTTCCAAACCATCCTGCTAAGCTATAAGGATCATTAGATTGGCCTAATGCAAAGCAAATGAACCAATAAAGCAATAATATGGTCATCCCCGAAATAAAAGCCCACTTGGTTTTGCCATAATAAACAATGATAGAAGCAAAAAAATAACTCAATGCTATACGTTGTAACACTCCAAGAATCCTCAGGGAATCCCAGGGTTTAAGTACAAGTTCGTTGTCGCTGCTCCATTTTATAAATGGACTCCAATTCAGGAACAGACCAATAGCAAAAATTAAGAAGGTTCTTTTGGTTATTTTTGTCCAAAAAACTTTAGGGCCAGCTTTTTCAAAGCGAGGCATTACAAAAGACATCGCATTTCCAACCGCAAATAAGAAAAAGGGAAATACTAAATCTGTAGGAGTAATACCATGCCAAACTGCGTGTTTTAAGGGCGGAAAAATAAACGACCAGCTGCCCGGATTATTCACCAAAATCATTAGCGCAACCGTAGCACCTCTGAATACATCTAATGAGTAATAACGATTTTCCATAATATAATTTTACTAACGTTAAAGATAATTGTATTCATCAAGTGATGCTAAGATTTTTAATACATATAAAATAAATATAATAAATTTGTCCTGCTTGCATTTGCTTTTTAATAAAACACTTTATTAAACCACCAACTAAACATATATTTGCAGGTCAAAAAATATACATTTCATAGTATATTCAATCAAGTATCCTTTACTCAATCACTGTGACTGAGGTAGCAGTGCTATAACCATAATCGTATGAAATCTTTATTCTACTATCTTTGGATCCTTCCTTTTATATTAACTTCTTGTTTAAATGTTAAGAAGTTTCAGCGTGAAATGGAGCTGTTTCAAACTGGCTTCGATAGTACTGTTGCAAATTATCAATACAAGGATTTTAAATTAAAGGCAGGAGATGTTGTTCAAATCGCTCTTTTTACTCAAGCCAGCACCAATCAAGAGCAAACTTCTATTTTAAGTATGGGTGGATCCGGCAAAACTGCGGGTGTTTATACTGTAAATAATCAAGGTCAGATTGAATTCCCTAAAATTGGATTACAAACTGTGGAAGGATTGACAACCAAAGAGTTAAAATCATTTTTACAAAATAAATGGTCGCCTTTTGTAAAAGATATCATGGTGAATGTTCAACTCCAAACTGTAAGTATTTCATTATTTGGCGAATTCAAGAATCCTGGTATGAAGCAATTTAATACTGAAAAAATCACTTTATTAGATGCATTATCTACAGGGGGGGGAGTTACTGATGATGGGATTTTAAATAACGTATTGGTTATTCGGGAAGAAAATGCTGAAAGAAAAACTTATCGTGTAGATTTAACAAATGTTTCATTTTATAAATCGCCGGTATTTCAATTGCAGCAAAATGATATATTATATGTAAGTGCGAAAGATAGTAAGTATAGAGAAAAAGCAATGAATGAGGTTAATATGCGATCTAATATTGTCTTAAAATATTTAAGTTTTTTCAATGTAGCTGTCGGTGTGGTTCTTTTAGTAACAACACTAACTAAATAAATAAAATGCAGCAAAAAAATACCAATCAATCCCCCGAATTTCAGCAAACCGGATCAAATCCAGGTTTGAGAGATGTTGTTTTAAAATACATAATTTATTTGCCCCTTTTTGTGTTAAGCATGGTGTTGTCTTTAGGGGTAGTTAATATTTATTTAAGATATGCTGATAGAGTATTTCAATCTAATTCACAAATTTTAGTAGGTGCAGGGGAAACTTCTTCACCTAATGTAACGGCTGGAGATATGCTCGAATTGGGATTAAATGCAAAACGATCTATTAATATCGATAATGAATTGCAATTATTGCGTTCACATAAACTCATCTATAAAGTTGTTAGAAAAGGAAATTTTAATGTTAGATATTTTCAGGAAGGAACCATTAGAAGAATGGAATTATACAAGAATGCTCCTTTCATTGTTAACCTTTTGTCTATTACTGATTCGAGTTATTTTTGGGAATTAAAAATAACTAAACTTACAAAATCTGGCGGGGAGTATAAATTAGGTAAAAATAGAACGGCTAATTTTAAATGGTTGGATACCCTTAATTTACCAATAGGTAGGATTGTAATTGAAAAAAATCCTGAAATGAACTTTCAAGAAGAAAGTCAAGATCCATACATTGTTCAATGGAATACATTGCCCAATGCTGTATATGATATAATGGCTCACCTTTCAGTAAAAAGTTTTAGTATTAAAACAACCATTATCTCTTTATCCTATACATCTTCAAATGCAATTCGTGGTGCAGACATTTTAGATTTACTAGGAACAGAATTTGCAGAGCAGGATGTTGAACTAAAAAGAGAAATTTCTGTAAATACCTTGAGGTTTATTGATGAACGATTAAAAATTGTATCATCTGATATAAAAAGTATTGATAGCAATAAAATGGCTCAAAATGATGTTCGTTTTTTAGATGCCGAATCTGAATTAACGTATTATAAAGGAAAATTTGGGGAGTCTGAATCCAGATTAGACGAGATTTTTATTGACACTTCTGCTGTAAGAATATTGGAAGATTTTATAAAGGATGATCGAAATAAGTACAAAAAAATATATTCTCATTTTGGAGTAAATGATGTGCTGGTTAAAGAAACTATTGCCAAATACAATTCATTAATGGCTGATTGGGAAAAAGCTGCTTTCGAAAATCCTGATGATAATGACATCATGTCTGCTATTGAAAATAATATAGAAAATAGTAGAAATAAAATTTTGCAAAGTCTCGCATACTACAAAAAAACAAATGCTATTAAGATAAAATTATATAATGAGAAAAATAATCAGTATTCTTCCAGATTAGTTGAAATTCCAAAAAAGATTTCAACAGAGATGGAGTTGAAAAAGCAAAAAGATCTTAAAGAGCGATTGTATTTATACCTGCTACAAAAGCGCGAAGAAACTGCAATTGCCAGCATCTCTAATAAATCAAATTATTCATCAATCGATAAAGCAGGATATTCCTTAACACCTATTGAACCTCAAGAATCTCGTTTAAAAACATTTGCAATGTTATTGGGTCTGGTTATTCCTGTTGCAATAATATATTTAGCAGATTTATTAAATGATAAAATCATTTCTAAAAAGGAAATTGTTTCAAAAACCGGTGCTCCAATCGTTGCTGAGATATCACATTACGATGGTCAGGATGACATGGTAATCAATAAAACGCGATCTGTAATTGCAGAGCAGTTTCGAATATTGCGAAGTAATCTCCAATTTCTCATTCCGGCAACTGAAGACAATAAAACCAAAGTATTTCTGGTTTGCTCTACTATTAGTGGTGAAGGCAAATCCTTTATTAGTAATAACCTAGCCGGTGTGTTAGAATTAACTGACAAAAAGGTAGCACTTTTAGAATTCGATTTACGAAAATTAAAAAGTATTAATAGTATTGAAAATGAAAAATTCAATAGGGGTATAACCAATTATTTAGTTGGACAGGAAGATGACTTAAATAAATTACACTACAGTGTTACCGGTTTTCCTAAATTACATGTATTTAAAACAGGGCCTTTACCTCCGAATCCGGCAGAATTGATGATAGGGGAGCGAATGGATTTATTATTTAAAAACTTAAGAGCAAATTATGATTTTATTGTGCTGGATTCATCTCCAGTAGGCCTTGTAGGTGACGCATTTGCTTTAGATAAGTTTTCTGATGCTACCGTGTACATTGTCAGACAACGATACAGTATTAAAAAACAATTAGATTTTATTAGTGAATTAAAAGAGACTGGTAAATTTAAAAATTTAGTTATTGTAGTAAATGATATTAATGAAAGTGTAAGAAATAACTATTATGGGTACGGTAAAGCATATGGTAATGGTGGATATGGAAAATACTATGGAGATTCAAATCCCTACTTTGATGTTCCAGCAAAAACATGGTGGCTAAAGTTATGGAAGAAATAAAAAAAGATTTAAGTAATAACAGCGATTGGACAGAAGTTATTGAGCCTAAGATAAGTTTTCTTCAATTGGGGCTAAAAGATGTTTGGCGTTATAGAGACTTATTATTCTTGTTTGTTCGTAGAGATTTTGTAGCAACTTATAAACAAACAATTCTAGGTCCATTATGGCATTTTATACAGCCCATACTAACTACTGTTATGTTTGTAATTCTGTTCGGTAAAATTGCAAACATTCCTACTGATGGAATACTTGCAATTCCATTTTATTTAAGTGGTATAACTATATGGAACTATTTTGTAGCATGTTTGAATGGCACTTCAAATACTTTTGTAGGTAATGCCGGTATTTTCGGAAAAGTATATTTTCCAAGATTGGTTATCCCTTTTTCTGTAATCATTTCAAATATTATTAAATTAGGGATTCAATTTTTGTTACTGTTGAGTGTACTGATTTATTATTGGTTTAAACTTGGTCAGTTTTATATAGGATGGAGTTGGTTTTTAATTCCAGTATTAATCTTCATGTCAGCTGGCTTAGGATTGGGTTTGGGGATTCTAATTTCTTCTCTCACTACAAAATATAGAGATTTCACTATTTTAATTGCATTTGGTATACAACTACTCATGTATGCTACACCAATTGCTTATCCGATTTCCTATTTAAAGGCCAAAAGTGAATATGCTTATTTAATAAATTATAATCCCCTCTCTGCTATAGTTGAAGGGTTTAGGTGGGCAATTTTTAAAAACAATAATTTTCAAATTTCCACTTTGTATTATAGTTTTCTTTGGATGGTGGTAACTCTGTTTTTAGGGGTTATTATATTCAATAAAACTGAAAAGAAATTCATGGACACAGTATAAATTTATTTAAACGAATGAGTGCTATAATTAAAGTTGAAAATATATCTAAGCAATATCGTTTAGGGCAAATTGGAACTGGTACTATCGGCCATGATTTAAACAGGTGGTGGGCTCAATTAAGAGGGAAAGAAGATCCTTATTTAAAAATAGGCGAAACCAATGATAGAAGTAAAAAAGGCCATAGCGATTACGTTTGGGCACTGAAAGATGTAAATTTTGAAGTTAATCAAGGTGAAGTTTTAGGTATTATAGGCAAGAATGGGGCTGGTAAAAGTACGTTACTAAAAATTCTATCAAAAACAACAGCTCCTACAACAGGCAGTATTAAAATCAAAGGCCGAATTGCATCATTATTAGAAGTAGGCACTGGTTTTCATCCTGATTTAAGTGGTAGAGATAATATTTTTCTGAATGGGGCGATATTAGGAATGACAAAACGAGAGATCAAATCCAAGTTTGATGAGATAGTTGACTTTAGTGGAGTAGAAAGATATATTGACACTCCTGTTAAACGATATAGTAGTGGAATGTATGTTCGTCTCGCATTTGCAGTCGCTGCTCATTTAGAACCTGAAATTTTAATATTAGATGAGGTATTAGCTGTAGGGGATGCTGACTTTCAAAAAAAATGCTTGGGAAAGATGAAAGATGTGAGTGTGAATGATGGAAGAACAGTTTTATTTGTTAGCCATAACTTATCAGCTATTAGTCAACTTTGTAAAAACGCAGTACTCTTGTCTAACGGTAAAGTGGTGGATATTAATGAAACATCACTCGTTATTAATAAATATTATCAACAGCATTTAGAAATCAATCAAATACAAGAAGTTAAATTTGAAGGGTTACTTAAAGACTATCTAAAATTTCTAGAATTTTTTATAAATGGTGTTAACCCATTTGCCAACGAATTAATTGTACATCCCACGCAACAAATAAATTTTGAGCTCAAGTTACTTGCAGAAAAAAACATCCCGCCATTTAGATTGAGTTTAGCTTTTTTTAAAGACAATGTAAGATTGTTTTCTATAAGCGATTATGACTTTTATGAAAGTACTCAGGGTCAATTTTCCTGTACTTTTTCTATTGATAAAAACGTTTTACGCGCAGGAACATATCAGATTGGAATTGGAAGCAGAACAGAAGCAAATCTATGGGTTTGGAATGAACATGTTTGCAGTTTCAATGTGTCTGAAGTATATGATGAGAATATCAATATATTAGACTATGGTATTTTAAATTCAAAAAAATTTTCCACTTCTAAAAGAAATTTAAATGATACCTAAAATAATACATTATGTATGGGTTGGCGGGAACCAAAAGGATTATTTAACACTGAAGTGTATTGAAAGTTGGAAGAAATATTTCAGTGATTATGAAATCATTGAATGGAATGATAACAATATACCGCTTAATGTAGAGTATGTTAAGCATGCTTATGAAAATAGAAAATGGTCAAACGTGTCTAATTATATTAGACTGCATGCATTGATTGAACATGGAGGTATATATTTTGATACAGATTTCGAAGTAATTAAGCCCTTCGATTTCTTGGATGACATATCGTCTTTTTTAGGTTATGAGAGCAACGAACCCTTAGTAAATAGTGCAGTATTGGGTTCTAAACCAAATAGTGAATTCTTAAAAGAATGCTTAGCGTTTTTGGTTAATAATTTCGACGGAGTAGAAGAATCGAATTTATCGGGCCCTGTTTTAGCTACTCAAGTCTTAAAAAGACACGGCTTAACGGATATCAGTCAACACAAAATAAATCAGGTAACCATATTCCCGGAACACTACTTCTACCCATACCCGTGGAATAAACCTTTTTCTTATTCATGTATTACCCCTAACACATATGGCATACATTTCTGGGCAATGTCATGGGCTATTGATGAATCTAAAACAAATATCAACAAACTTGAAGCTAAAGTTGAACAATATAATTTACGTTCAAAAAGTATTTGTAATTTATTTAGGATCGTTTTAAAAATACTCTATCAAAAAATTGTTGGAAAAATTGCAGGTTTTAAAAATAAGTAAACTCATTCTACCCTATAATTTTTAATAATTTGCTTGGAATATCAATAATAATTTGTTGCTATAATAGTGCTAACAGGATTTCAGAAACATTACAATATATTGTAAAACAAAGGGTATCCTCTCATATAAAATGGGAAGTAATTATAGTTGACAATAATTCAATTGATGAAACTTCTACTTTCGCTTTTTCTGAATGGAGTAAACACCAATCTGATATACCTTTTAAAGTAGTATTGGAAAAAAAGCAGGGATTAGCAGCTGCCAGACACCGCGGTGTACAGGAATCAAAGTTTGAATTTTTATTGTTTTGTGATGATGATAATTGGCTATCTGAAAACTATATTTCTACTGCTTTTGCAATAATGAATACTAATCACCAAATTGGTATACTAGGTGGTAGAGGGGAGGCTGTTTCAACATTAACTACTGATTTTCCAAAATGGTTTGCTGCTGTTGAAAATTCTTATGCAGTTGGAAGACCGTTGCGTGAATCGGGTGATGCAACAAATAGAAAATATTTATGGGGGGCAGGTATTGTTATCCGAAAAAAATTATATTTTGAAGCGCATAAAAATAATCCCTCTTTACTAATAGGTAGAAAAGGAGAGGACTTGAGTTCAGGCGAAGACGCAGAATTATGTGCAAGAGCTATTTTGCTTGGATATAGCTTATACTATGATGAACAACTCCATTTTAAACATTTTATTTTACCTGAAAGATTAACCAAAACGTATTTTAAAAAATTAATTGCCGGACATAAGGCTTCCTATAATTTAATCAAATACTATTGGCATTATATTGATTATATTAATCAACCCCAATATGTTAAAAGGGAAATAATAAAAGAATCAATTTACAGAATTATATTAAGTTTCATTAAACCACAAAACCACTCCAGAAAATATTATTTCTTCAAAATGTATTTAGCTTGGAGAAAATTTAATTTTCAAAAAACTAATTCCTATCAAAATATTTTACAAAAATTTAAACATATTACCCAATATACATGAGTAAACAATATCCCAAAATAACTGTTGTAACACCCAATTATAATCAAGAAAAATTTATAGAATTAACTATACAATCTGTTTTATCACAAAATTATCCCAACCTTGAATATATTATAATTGATGGAGGAAGTTCCGACGGTTCTGTCGATATAATAAAAAAATATGCAGATCAATTGAGTTATTGGGTAAGTGAACCCGATAAAGGCATGTATGATGCAATTCAAAAAGGATTTAGTAGAAGTAGCGGTGAAATCATGACTTATATCAATTCAGATGATTTGTTACAGCCACATTCTTTATTTACCGTTGCATCTATTTTTTCTAAATACACTCAGGTTCAATGGCTGAGTGGTAATCCAAATTGTATTACAGAATATGGTCAAATATTTTATATAGGTTCCAGAATTAACTGGACTAAATTTCATTATCTAACAGGAAACTATCAGTTTATTCAACAAGAAGGGACCTTTTGGTCCAGGGAACTTTGGAATAAGGCAGGTGCTACCATGTCTGTTAATCTTAGTTTAGCAGGCGATATGGAATTGTGGAGCAGATTTTTTCATCATGCAGATTTTTTTACAATTTCTGCAATATTAGGTAGCTTCAGGTATCGCAGCGCTAATCAAAAAACATTAGAACAGTTTGATAAATACCATTTAGAAGCACAACAAGTATTAAAAAATTACTTACCCTCAACTGCTGAAGAAATTAAAATTGTAAAAAAATATAAAGGAATAGGATGGCGAATTGTTAAACGGTTAAAGTTTATACGATTTATGTTTTGGTTTGGCTATGCCGATTTATATAAAATATTTATTAAGACCAAAGATTATTTCTATTTTGATAGAATAACTCAAGAATATTCTCTTATGGAGGAAGGCAAATAAATCGTTAATCTATTTATATTTTATATAATTTAAAAAAGATTTGAAAATAAGTACTGCCAACTTAAGTCAATTACCCAATTTAATATTTATAGACGGTGTCCCTTCAAAAATTTTAGGAGGTATTAGTCAAACATTATATAATTTATTTGATGATTACCCCGCTAATAAATTATATACTATTTGTGATCAAAAACAATTAACCGAAATTACTGATGCTAGTTTAAAAACAACCATTATAAAATTAGCATATACTTCAATTGAATTCAAGCATCGTCCATTTAACTATTTAAACACATTTTTAAAATATCTGGATCTTTCATTTAGAGAATTATTTATTCAAAAATATTTTCCAAAAAAAGAACTTCCGAAAACAGGTCTTATATTTTTATGCACTTCTAATATTGACAAATTACAGCTTGCTAAAAAAGTTTTTCAATC
>CANHJH010000063.1 GCA_947460365.1 Sphingobacteriia bacterium
CAAAGTATCATTAAACTCTATTTAAAAAAGTTGGGTGATGTTGCTGCTGATGAAGCCATCATTCGTTGGGGTAATGCTTCCGGTGTAACCAATGAATTTGATGATCAATATGATGCATTTGACTTAGGTAGAAACGCTGGCCCCGACCTAGCCATCATAGATGCAAAACAAACAGCGTATGCAATATTTCATGGAACTGAATTGAAGACAGCATTAGATGAAAATAGGTCAGTTCAATTACAAACCTCCGGTTTAATAGAAGGCCAAACTTATCAAATGAACATGGAAGTAATTTCCGAATTGGCCAATAACAACAAAGCATATTTGTTGGATAGGTACACAAGCGCATACACTGCAATAGAAAAGGATAACACGTATTCTTTTACGATAACAAGTGATAGTCTTGCTAAAAGTAAGCATCGTTTAATGCTTGTTTTTAATAAGAAAGAAGGCGCTGCAGTGGAGGAGAACACTGTTAATATTGGGATGCGTTTGATTCAAAATCCTATACAGCGTAATACTATTCAGTTGCTTTCTTTAGCTAATTATAATAAAATAAGTTGGCAATTAATGGACAATTCCGGTAGACTGGTTCATGCAGGAAATATAAACAATGTACAAAGCAATCAAACGTATAAAATAACAACCAACGCATTGGCTTCCGGATTTTATGTACTACAAATTAAGGGCGATGGTAAATTGTTGCCAACATTGAAAATCATAAAATAAAGTTACTTACCTTGTATATTATTAATCATTAAAGATATGTTTTCGGTAAAGATTAAAAAACACATCCAAATAAGCTACATAATTACCTGTATGGTTTTGTTGGCTAATACTGCAATTGCAGGACCTCCAATACCCCCCGACCCTGGTGTACCCGTAGATGGTGGATTAAGCATATTAATTGCAGCTGGAGTAGGATATGGCGTTAATAAGTTGAGAAAGCATGCGAACAATAAATCTGCCAAAGATGAAGAAGTTAGTTAATAACCTTCGTCTTTTTTATAGTCAACTGCCGGCTCAAATTTCCAAATTTTTACGAAATGCTTTGCTGATATTTATTATATGGAAAAGCATTTACTTAATTGTTTTACTTCCCAACCGAATAATAGATGATTCCTTAACCAGTATGGTGGGTACTCAATCTGTTTGGTTGTTGAATACAATTTATTCAACTAATTCATATACTTCAAAAGACATTATTGCTACTATTTCCTTTGAAGGAGTTTCACAAAGTAATCCTGTTGCTAATATTTATAAAAATGGTACATCCTTAATGAAGATTGCAGATGGATGCAATGGATTAGAATTATTTGTGTTGTATATTGGATTTATTATAGCCATGCCAGCTATGCTGAAACGAAAACTAGCCTATATCATCTTAGGGGTTTTGATAATTCATTTAGTTAACCTCCTGAGATGCGCGGGTTTAAGTGTGTTGATAGAACATTTGCAACCCTATTTTGATATTGCGCATCACTACATATTTAAGATGGTTATTTATGGTATGATATTTCTTTTATGGATTCGGTTCTCCAACCGATTAACATTATTTAATAAGGCGGATGATATTGTATAAAACAGATCGATATAGGTGGTTAGCTGGACTAATAATTATTGTAGTTCTCTATAGTTTGTACTATGTATATTTTGCAGATAGACAGTATACTTATTTTATTCCACGTAAAATTCGCCATATTATAAAGTTCGTTACAACGATTGCCGTTTATATTACCGGCACCTATCATTTAGGAAAACTCCGCGATAAGTGGATGGGACAATTGTGGCATATTATTCACATCAGTTTATTGTTTTCAATAACTGCTATTGGTTTATACGATTGGACATTTGGAATGGTGCGTTATAGCATCAAAGAAATTGCAGCGTCTATGCAAGAGTTTTTAATTTCTCCCGTACTATATGTTGCTATGGGAATTATAAATAATAAATTAAAACACTAGCGCTTCAAAATGCTATGATCAGTTACTGCAAGTAGCATGATTGATTAAGAATTGGCATCTGAAAGAAATCCTCCATCTATGTAAAAAAAGAGCCCAGTCTAGAAAGACCGGGCGAACATTAAAATACATCCATGAATACAAGGATAGAGTTTAGCGTAGCAATATTTTATTTAGTCATATATTAAGCATTCAGCAGCACCATCTAACAACATGAATTAACCCTTCAGCTTGTAAAAAGCTAACAAACACAAAAGTGTCATGATGACAATTGACTGGATGAGTAGCATTTTTGTATTATTTTTTGGCATAGGTAGTATTGGTATATAAACAGTCAAATAAATTACTATATAATTAGCTTTGGCTGAATATTTAAACGGATATGGTTAGAGTTGGTTCTAAAGTAAAAATCAATAAATTTAAGTTCAACAACAAATTATCGAAGTAACTTTTGAATAATTGACGTTAATATTTATGAAACATTGATAATAAATGAGTTATAAATATTAAAACAATATTAAGTAATTAAAAATTTTACCATTAATTTTCAAAAAGTAGCGTAGAACGGCGGAAAATTGGATTAATTAATTGCATCTATAATGTCGGATGGGTTTCCTCCATGAAATTTCTTAAACGGCTTGTATAAATGTTGTCTGGATGAGAACCCAACCTCCTTCGCTAAAGCATCAATGGTGTAGTTTTTATATTGTTCATTATGAACGATGTCTAAAAAGTAAGCAACCCTGTTCTTATTGACCAGGTCATTAAATGACATAGAATATTTATTATATACAAAACGATACAGGTCATTACTGTTGATATCCATTTTTTTAGCCAGATTTTCTATGGAGGCACTACTATCTGTAAAGTAGAGATTTGTAAAAAACTCCTTAATAAAATCGTCGGTATTGATGTCATAATTGCTTTCCTGATTAAATTTTTCTCCAAAGGCAATTTTTAGTGCAGACCTATTTAAAAATTCGGGTCTATAAAATACCAACAATAACAAATTAAAATTTATAAAAAGGCTAATAATATGCGCTAATATTGTTTTTTCTTTATATATCGGAACATACGTATTTAAAATGAGGCTTAGTATTACAATGGCAATAGTAACGGAGCTCCAAATTTTTATTTTATCGAAGTAGATATTCTTTTGTTTAATTCTATAGTTAATAAAATACCAGAAATACAACATTATACTAAAGAAGCTTATATGTAGCAACATTCGGCTAATAAATATATGTACCGGATAGGTAAATCCTTTATAATTTAAATCCCTGATTTCATCAAAAGACAAATTAAAAACGTTGTACCCATTTATGTGGATTATATGATAAAAAAGTAGCAAAATAAAGCTTATAATAAACACACTGTATATATGGATCAACCATTTTAAACCAGTAATATAAAGCGTAGAAAAGATATAAAGTAAGGATATGGAGAGGAGCGATTTTAAAAACATTTGAAAGAGCAAAACTAAAACACTGTCCGAAGAATAAAATATAGATAATAAACCAACTGAGAGTACTAAAGCAAAAAAATAAAATTTGAGCAGTAAGGGCCTTTTAAATTTAATCAACAAATCTGCCATTACGATGATGGAAAAAACCGTGAGTGAAAAATATAAGTTGGTAATTAGAGACATGGCGCCTGCTATTCATGGATTTTAATAGCATAAATATAATCCTTTTATTTAAATTAAATATTTTAAAAAAATTAACTCAAACCAATATCAATTATTATCTTCATTTATTAAAATCCACACTAATTGATGAAGAAAATTTCCAGAAATGTTTTACCGCTTATTGCATTAATGTTTTTGCTACATGCTTGTGTAGAGAAAGTGCCTGAAGAAAACCCGATTAATAAAGTATTAAAAATCAAAGAACTGTCGGATTTAGCAACGGTAGAATATACTGTTACTAAAATTATAAAAGCAACCGATGATTCTACCTGGTATAAAATTGGCGATCGTAAAATTTTAATGTCGTGCGATGCTAAAATTAAAGCAGGGGTTTCCTTATCTGAAATTACGGATAAAGATATTGTGGTTAATGCAACATCTGTATCACTTCAATTACCGGCTGCCAAAATTTTATACATTAATATACCACCAGCATCTGTTGTGGAACAGTATGCAGAAATCGATTTATTGAGAGCCGAATATACTATAGCTGAAAAAAATGCTTTTTTGCAAGTGGCAGAAAAGGATGTGAACAACACTGTAAAGGAACTGGACATATTAGCTACAGCAGAAAAAAACACCAAAACTATTATAGAATCATGGTTATCTATAGCCGGATTTAAAAACATAGCCATTAGCTTCAAAAAATAAACAGCATACCAATGTTTCTGAAAAAAATTATAAAAATTATTATTCCGGTTATTATATTGGCAGCAATAACGTATGCTGTACTAATTTACACCGGCATATTTCCCTCTCCATTCGCTTTAATTAAACCGCATAAGCCAAAAGTAGAAATAAGTGCAACCATATTAAAAGAGGTTAAAAATATGAGTCAGCTGCTAACTGTTTGTCATTATGATGAAATTACCGTTGATTCCATCGAAGCTAAAAGCGGCTCACTATTAAAGATTTTTAGTACACAGCGCAAACTGGTATTAATTGTAAAAGGAAAAACCTATGCAGGTTTTGATTTGTCACAAATAAATGAAAAATCATTTTTAGCTACGGACTCTTCTGTGCAATTAACCATCAGTAAACCTAAAATTATTGATGTTATTGTAAATCCTTCTACGGTAGAAACATTTATAGAAAAAGGAACCTGGAGCGTTTATGCAAGAACGGCATTGTTGCAAGAAGCGCAAACCACCTTAACAAATAGAGCAATTTCATCCGGTATTCTTGCGAGAAGTGAGAAAGAAGGCGTAAAGGTATTTACTCAATTTTTTAAAAGTATTGGTTTTAAAAATGTAAGTGTGTTAGTGCAATAAAATAGTTACCGAAATAATACTTTATTTAATCGATCCTATACAATATGAGCTGATTAAATTACTTGCGTATCTAATTTCATTAATTTAGGTTCAATAGTAATTTTAATGAATGCTTCTTCCTGGTCTCTACTTTCTTTAGATAGTAGCTTCAACATAATTTCCATGGCACTTTTTCCTTGGTTATAAGAAAACTGATCTACTGATGCCAATGGAGGATGAGCTGCGTAATAACAAATGGGTAAGTGTGCAAAACTAACAAAACTAATGTCTTTGTTAATCTTAAGTTTCATTCTGGTTGCTGCATTGGCTGCATCTAAAAGAACATAATCATTAAACGTAATGATAGCAGTTGGTTTATTGGTTTTGCTGAGTAATTCTTCCGTTGCCATGTGTACACTTTTAGCCGATAAATCACACGAAATAATTAAGGAAGGATCAAAAATATGATGGGCTTGTTGTACTGCATTTTTATAGCCTTCCATTCGTTCTTTACTGGCCAGTAAAGAACGGGGTCCATTAATCATTCCGATAGTTTGATGTCCTAAATCTCTCAAAAAATTATAGGCTTGTGTAGTACCTGAAATAATATTACACCATACATGGTGAATGTCTTTTAAATCTGGAACCCTGTCAAAATACACTACAGGGATACCGTATTTTTTCATTGCCTCAAAATGCTCATAGTTTACGGTGTTTTTAGAAATAGAAATAATTAAGCCATCTACCCGATGATTTTTCATCGTATCTACCAACTGCTTTTCACGCTCAACATCGTCGTGCGACTGACCCATCAAAACGGTATATTTGTTTTCATTGGCCAAATCTTCAATACCACTGATTGCAGAGGAAAAAAAATCTTCCGAAAGCGAAGGAAGAATTACACCAATAGTAAATGTTTTTCTTTGCTGAAAAAATATAGCGGTTTGATTAGGCTCGTAATTTAACTCTTTTGCAAGTCGCTGAACATCTGCTTTGGTTTTTAGCCCAATGCTTTTATGATTACTTAGGGCTCTGGATACACTGGACGGGCTTATATTAAGCCGTTTAGCAATTTCTTTAATAGTAACAACTTTTTCCATGGGGGGTAGGAAGGGTTCTTTGCCAAATATAGAAAAAATCACACAAACGATTGTGTATTTAATTATATATTATGTTAACGATTCTTGAATTAACTTTCCTAAAAATTAAAATAGACGCATGTTAAAATTCAATACCATATTTTGTTTAATCTTTATCGGTGTACTTACCAGTAATGCTCAAACATTAGTTCCTTATAAAAACGCATCACTGCCTGTAAATCAACGTGTTGAAGATTTATTACAGCGAATGACTCCGGAAGAAAAATTCTGGCAGTTATTTATGATACCGGGCGATTTAGACAATGCAAAGCCCAACCAATACCACCATGGAATTTTTGGTTTACAAGTAAGTGCATCCGCAGTAAGTGCAAACGTTGCACAACAAATGATGAACTATGGCACCAAAGAATCGGTATCGGCATTAATTCAAAAAATAAATCGCATTCAACAATATTTTGTTGACAGTTCCAGATTGGGCATTCCGATTATTGCCTTTGATGAAGCATTGCATGGAATAGTAAGAGATAATTGTACGGTGTTTCCGCAAGCTATTGCTCTAGCCGCAACCTGGGATACCACATTAGTTAGAAGGGTATCGGCCGCTATTGCCTTACAATCAAGAGCAAGAGGATTAAGACAAATATTAAGTCCGGTGATAAATATTGCTAACGATGTGCGTTGGGGTAGGGTAGAAGAAACGTAT
The DNA here is from genome assembly GCA_947460365.1 of Sphingobacteriia bacterium. Lineage (GTDB taxonomy): Bacteria > Bacteroidota > Bacteroidia > Chitinophagales > Chitinophagaceae > Sediminibacterium. The sequence goes on from CANHJH010000063.1 coordinate 6,702, forward strand.
GGAGAAGATCCGTTTCTTTCTGCAGAAATGGGTGTGGCTTTTGTTCATGAATTTGAAAAAAGAAACATCATCACTACTCCTAAACATTTGTTGGCAAATGTAGGAGATGGAGGAAGAGACAGCTATCCTATTCATTTTAATGAAAGATTATTGAGAGAAATTCATCTCCCACCATTTGAAGCCGTATTTAAAAGAGGCGGTACAAGATCTGTCATGACTTCTTATAACTCAATAGATGGAACTCCTTGTACTTCTAATTCCTGGTTATTGAATTCAATTGTAAAAAAAGAGTGGGGCTTTAGTGGATTTATTATTTCTGATGCCGGTGCAGTAGGTGGCGCAAATGTATTGCACTATACTGCTAAAGATTATCCGGATGCTAGTAAACAAGCTATTGCAGGTGGATTAGATGTTATTTTTCAAACAGCGTATGATCATCACACTTTATTTAATCCTCCATTTTTAGATGGATCATTAGATACACAAACCATTAATAATGCAGTAAGAAGAGTACTCAAAGCAAAGTTTGAATTAGGTTTATTTGAGCAACCCTATGTGCCGGAAATTGCAGAAACAGCCGAACAAATCAACGCCTACAAAAAAATAGCCAAAGATGCTGCAGTAGCATCCATGGTATTATTAAAAAACAATCATAAAGTATTACCACTTAGCAATAAAATAGGTTCTATTGCATTAATAGGAACCGATGCTACAGAAGCAAGACTAGGTGGATATAGTGGACCAGGCTCTGGAAAAATATCTATACTAGATGGACTTAAAAAAAGACTGGGTAGCAGTGTACAAATTAATTATGCGCCAGGTTGTGGAAGATCAACGGATGAATGGAAAATTATTCAGGCAGATGCATTAAGTACGGTGCGTAACGGTAAAGTAGAGAAAGGTTTATTAGGCGAGTATTTCAACAATGTTACGTTATCAGGCAAACCAACCATCACCAGAACAGATGCTTCTTTGAATTTTCATTGGACTTTATTTTCACCGGATGAGGCAATCAATTTAGATTTTTATTCGGCAAGATGGACTGGCAATTTTACAGCTCCGGCATCCGGAAAATATAAAATAGGTTTAAATGGCAATGATGGTTATAGGTTATATATTAATAACACTTTATTGATTGACAACTGGATTAAACAAGGCTTTACCACAGTCTTAAAAGACTATGTATTTGAAAAAGGCAAACAATATGCTATTAAAGTTGAATTTTATGAAGCCAATGGAAATGCAACCATACAACTGGTGGCTGATTTTGGTGTAGTAAATGATTGGCAGAAAAAAATAGCGGAAGCAGTAGCCCTTGCAAAAAAATCTGATGTTGCTGTAGTTGCAGCAGGTATAACCGAAGGTGAATTTTTAGACAGAGCCATGTTAACCTTGCCCGGACATCAAGAAGAATTAATACAACAGGTAGCAGCAACCGGAAAACCGGTAGTGGTTTTATTGGTAGGAGGTAGTGCAATAACTATGAATAGTTGGAGGGATAAAGTAGATGGCATATTAGATGTATGGTATCCGGGTGAAGAAGGTGGCCACGCAGTTGCGGCCGTATTAATGGGAGATGAAAATCCTGCAGGGCGCTTACCTATTACTTTCCCTGTGCACGAATCGCAACTGCCTTTAGTATATAATCATAAGCCAACTGGCAGAGGAGATGATTACAATAACTTATCGGGATTGCCAATGTATCCGTTTGGATTTGGTTTGAGTTATACCACCTTTGAATACAGTAACATGCAATTTGAGCGTAACAACATCGCTTCCAATGAATCAGTAAAAGTTCATTGTACCATAACCAATACCGGAGACAGAGATGGCGATGAAGTGGTACAATTGTATATAAGAGATTTACTGTCTAGCATATCAAGACCAGTGATGGAGTTAAAAGGCTTTGAACGGATACATTTGAAAAAGGGCGAGTCGAAAAAAGTTACGTTTACCATTACTCCCGAAATGCTTGCTATGCTGAATGCAGCAATGCAAAAAGTAATAGAACCGGGTAATTTCAGCATTATGATTGGTGCATCATCCAGAGACATAAAACTCAGAGATATATTAACCGTAAAATAAATTGCAATTGAAAGCATTGTTCTATAAAATAAAAAGCATGCCGAAGTGGATCTTTTTAATAACAATGCTATGCATGCATACTAGTGATATTGTTGCTCAACCAAATGTAGTAGACGTTACTACATTTGGTGCAATACCCAATAGTAAACAAGACGTTACTAATGCTTTACAAAAAGCTATTGCCTATTGTAAAGCGCATCAAATAAAACGATTAATATTTCCAAAAGGTCGGTATGATTTTTATGCAACCAGTGCAATTCAAAAAGAATATTTTATTTCTAACACTTCATCAGAAACAGAGTGCCCATCTAAAATAAAAAATGTAGGGTTACTTTTTGAAGGCATTAATCATTTAACGATAGAAGGTAATGGATCGTTGCTTGTGTTTCATGGAAAGATGATCAGTTTTGCTTTGGATCATTGTAATGATATTACCCTGCAAAATATTTCAGTTGATTATGAACGACCCACCATGTCGGAATTTACGATTGAGCAATCAACCGATAATGAGATAGCGGTAAGGGTGCATCCACAATCGTGGTATACAATAAACAATGACAAAATTGTTTGGTATGGAGAGGGGTGGGAAAACAAATACTACCACTGCATAAGAATAGATACAGCTAATGAAACCATGTACTACGCCAACAGCAGCTATGGTAAATTAATGGCAGCTAAAGTGCGGGAAGTTGTCCCATTAAAATTGCGCTTTGAGGGCGAGTTGAGTAAAACGGATTTTCCGGTGGGCAATGTTTTTACGGTGCGCGATCCTATAAGAGATCAGGTGGGAGCTTTTATAGGGTATAGTAAAAACATACATCTAAAAAAGGTGAACATGCGGTATATGCATGGACTAGGAATAGTGAGTCAGTTTACAGAGAATATTACAATGGAACACGTAACTATTGCACCGCCAGAAAACAGCGGCAGGCATATAGCTTCTTCAGCAGATGGCATGCATTTTTCGGGATGTAGTGGCAATGTGGTGGTAGATCATTGTACATTTAATGGCATGCACGATGATCCTATTAATGTACATGGCACGCATTTGAAAATTGTGCAACAGCCTGCACCCAATCAAATTGTGGTAAAGTTTATGCACCATCAAACCTATGGTATGGAGGCATTTTTTACAAAAGATACTGTAGCATTTGTTGGCGCAAACACCTTGTTGAAAAAAGGGTTTGGCATTGTACAGCAGGCCAAAAAAATAAACGACCGAGAAGTGCTGTTAACTCTTGTTGAACCAATTACTGCCAATATACAAGTGGGCGATGTTGTAGAGAATATTACCCGAACGCCTAATTTTTATTTACGCAATTGTACATTTAAACAAAGCAATACAAGAGGGTTATTGGTAACCACCGGCAGAAAAGTAGTTATAGAAAACAATGTGTTTCATCGAATGGGGATGCATGCAATTTTAATTGCCAATGATGCCCAAAGTTGGTATGAATCGGGCGCGGTAAATGACGTATTGATTCGGAACAATACCTTTAATGAGTGCGGGTATAATTCGGCGCCGGATAATTATGTGATAGCCATTTCCCCTGAAAACCATGAAGAACAAGTAGGCAAGTATGTACATCGAAATATTCGGATAGTAAACAATCGATTTAATGTGTATGATGCTCCATTGTTAATGGCAAAAAGCGTGAACAAATTAACGTTCAGTAACAATATCATTCAGCAAACCAGTCTGTTTTCAGCCAACCAACCAGTAAAGCCCTCATTTAAACTGAATAGAACCACCGGGGTAGAGATAGCGCAGAACAAGTTTAAAGTTACCTGGAAACCAACAGTACAACTGGTAAATACTGCTGTAAAAAGCATACAGCCGGAGGTAGGGGTAAAAAAGTAATTATAAAGGACGTAAGGTGGGGTAGGTTAGCGTATTTCTTCAGTAGCTGGAAGGTGCTAGTAGGCATGCTTAAAAATAACAAGGAGTATTTTTTTGCATACTTCTCATTTTGAATAAATTTTCATATTTTTGCAACCCTTAAAAGAGCAGTAATGTTCTTTGGGCCTATAGCTCAGTTGGTTAGAGCACCTGACTCATAATCAGGGGGTCCCAGGATCATGCCCTGGTGGGCCCACTTTAAAATCAAGCAGTTATGAACGCAAGTTCGTAACTGCTTTTTTGTTGTGCAAACAATTTGCAAACAAAACATTAGATCTTTAAGTTTAGCGAAATTAACCATTGGTATAACTATTGCATCATTGTACTTTGTAAAACAGGCTATTGATACCCCGTTTTTGATAAGTACAATGCATTAAGTGGCTCAATTTCCGGAAAAATTTCAATGAAAAAACCTCCTTCGTGAAAGAAATGACCCCCTTCATGAAAGAAATGGGGGGGTTCGTGAAGTTTGTTGAAAGTAATTGAATAATGAATTTAATTTGTCGGGGCGATTTATTGATAAAAATACCGGTGAAATGGTTGTGAGCGGAGTTGGATTGGTTAATTATGAGCGGATGGTTTTTTATAAGGGATGAAGTATTTGGTGGTGGAAGGGAGATAATTTGGTAAATATAAAAATGAGGTGTTGCGGGGATTAGAGAGTTATGGGCAAGTTTATGAGACGACAACCAAGCAGACAAAGACAGACACGAGAGCCTCCAAGAGGTCTTGTAATTTTTTATCAGACATTTCTTATAATTGAATAATAGTTGTGGAGACCAGAAACCACCTTACCAAACGGACAAAAATAAATTTTAATCAAATGGACAACCAAAACTCAAACAATGCCGAAATAAAGGCAAAAATCAAAAGTCACTTCGTTGACATTAATGAGGACAAATTCACTAAAGTGAAAGTCGTAAACTGTAAGCAAAA
>CANHJH010000064.1 GCA_947460365.1 Sphingobacteriia bacterium
ATTTCTAGTGGTGGGCCAGGCTCACCACTAGAAAGTGAGGGTTCCGAATGGGAAAACAAATACTTCAACTGGATTAAATCCGTTGAAGAATGGAATGCTTCTCCACTTAACTTCCCTAAAAAACATATATTTTTTATTTGCCATAGCTTTCAATTAGCAGCCCGCTATTACGGAATCGGACTCGTTTGCAAAAGAAAATCAACAGCATTTGGAGTATTTCCTGTTCACATGTTACTAAAAGGAAGTGAAGAAGCCATTTTTGAAGGGCTTAAAGATCCATTTTACAGCGTCGACAGCCGCGATTACCAGGTTATTGAACCCAATCATGCTAAACTAAAAGCTATGGGCGGGAGTATTTTAGCCATTGAAAAAAATCGTCCGCATGTGCCATTTGAAAGGGCTGTTATGTCTGTTCGCTTCAATCAATATTTTGTAGGTACCCAATTTCATCCCGAAGCAGATGCACTAGGTATGGCCATGTACCTTCAGAGAGCCGATAAAAAGAATACAGTGATAGAAAACCATGGAGAAGAGAAATGGAAAAGCATGGTGGAACAATTACAAGATCCTGAAAAAATAAGATGGACACACGATCATATACTTCCCAATTTTTTAAACCTGGCTTCAAAAGAAATAGTAAGTAAGCTTATCTAAAAATTCGCATCTCTATTGAAAAGGATTATTTATTTTGGGGGTACAAATGCACAATAGCCATGATTTCTTCTATTCGTCAACAATATAACGCAGCATTTACGCCAGAAAAATACAAAGCTTTTTTACAGGAACTTCATTCCAAACATAAAGATGCTATTGAATTCAGGGTTGCTGAAACCCCCGTATTCATTGATAAAAAATTCACTAATAAAATATTATCTGCTTGCGAGTCCATCATAGATTTTATCGTAAGCCCCAATTTTAAAGAAATTACAAAAAGCGCAATCCCGGCTAATGTAAATGTACCCAGCGAAAACTCACATACACATTTTATTGCATTTGATTTTGGGATTTGCCAAAATGAGCAGGGCGAGTTAGAGCCGCAACTAATTGAAATGCAAGGCTTTCCTACCCTTTTTGCGCATCAAATTTGGCACGATGAAGTAGTTAGGCATCACTTTACTATACCCGAAAATTTTAGTCCCTATTTAAATGGTTTCAACAAAGATGCCTACATAGATTTATTAAAACACATCATTCTGGGTAATCATCCAAATGAAGAAGTCATATTACTAGAAATTTTGCCCCATCAGCAAAAAACAAGAAATGATTTTTATTGTACCACCGATTATATTGGCATTCCGGTAATTTGCTTAACAGAACTCATTCAGGAAGGAAAGAATTTGTTTTATCTAAACGATGGAAAGAAAATAAGCATCAAACGAATCTATAATCGTATTATTTTCGATGATCTCCAACAACAATCTCCCGCTATACAAGATAAAGGCAAGCTATTATTAGAAGAATTAAACGTAGAATGGGTAACCCATCCCAATTGGTTTTACCGCATCAGCAAGTTTACATTGCCTTTTATTGATCACCCCTATGTACCGAAAACATATTTTTTAAATGAATTGGAAGTAATTCCTTCAGATTTAGAAAACTATGTTTTAAAACCCCTCTTTTCATTTGCAGGTCAGGGCGTAATCATAGATCTTACGAATGAAGATATTGCCCAAGTAAATGATCGGGAAAATTGGATTTTGCAGAAAAAAGTAGATTATGCTTCCGTTATTCAAACTCCGGATGAACCAGCAAAAGCTGAAATCAGAATCTTTTATTTTTGGGAAGAAGGAACTGAGAGACCAATTGCAACCAACAATTTAGCTCGTTTAAGTAAAGGCAAAATGATTGGGGTACGTTATAATCAAAACAAAGAATGGGTAGGCGGAAGCCTGGCTTATTTTGAGCAATAAACTATCTTTATGAACGAAGAACTATCGCAACACACCAGAAACATTTTAAGACTGCAATTACCAACCGATCCCAGATGGGTAGATTTAGCAGCAATCTCTATAGAAGCCATCTTAACAGACCATGCTTATTGTGAGCAAAAAGCTGCACTTACCTGCATCTCATACATTCAACGTTATTCTGATAGAAAAGAATTGGTAGAAGCACTCTCCCCAATTGTAACAGAAGAATGGGGACATTTCAGACAAGTTTTAGCTGAAATAAATAAAAGAGGTTTAACATTTGGCAAACAAAGAAAAGATGAATATGTGAACCGTCTATTACTTTTCCAAAAGAAAGGCGGAGATATTGAAGACAGATTACTCGATCAACTATTAACCATGGCCCTAATTGAAGCCAGAAGTTGTGAAAGGTTTAAAAGGTTAAGTGAGGGGTTAAAAGACGATTATCTCCGAAGCTTTTACAGGAAATTTATGGAGAGCGAAGCCGGACATTATACCTTATTTATTACCCTGGCAGACACTTATATACCTAAGGAAAAGGTACGCGCCAGATGGATGGAATGGCTGGAACATGAAATTGACATAATGAAAGACTTAGAAATAAGAGGCGACAGAATACATTAATTGATAATTGACAATTGATAATGGATAATGGACAATGGATAATGGAAGATCTTGTGAGTTAACATAAAAAAAATCCTCCAATTTAATAATTGGAGGATTTTTTTATGTTAAAAGCTTAAAAATTATTCTTGAATTCTAAACTCAACTCTTCTGTTTAAAGCTTTTCCAGCTGGAGTGCTGTTGTCAGCAATCGGCTTAGAAGAACCAAAACCTTCAGTCATTAATCTTTCTTTAGCAACTTTCTTGCCAATGAAATATGTTTTAACTGAACCCGCACGCTTAATAGCAAGAGGGATATTTATTTTGTCGGTACCGGTATTATCAGTATGTCCTTCGATTTTTACCTTTAAAGTAGGATTTTCTTTCAATGCAACCACTACTTTATTCAATTCAACCTTAGAAGGTTTAGTTAATACAGCACTTCCGGTAACAAATTTCACTTTATCGTAGCTGAAATTGTACTTTTCTTTCAACTCAGGACATCCAAAGTTAGATGCACTTCCTTTTACAGTTATACATTTATCTTCTTCGTCATTTACACCATCCCCATCAGTATCTGGAATAGGGCAACCTTGTAAACGAGCAACACCAGCTACTGTAGGACACTTGTCTTCTTCATCGTTGATGCCGTCACCATCCGTATCCGGAATAGGACAACCCTGATATTTAGCAATACCTTTAACAGTAGGGCATTTATCTTGCTCATCGTTAATGCCATCACCATCCGTATCCGGAACAGGACAACCCTGATATTTAGCAATACCTGCAACTGTAGGACACTTGTCATCTTTATCTAAAATACCATCACCATCAGTATCTTTTTCAACAACTGGAGGAGGCGGAGGTGTTACTAAAACAGGCTCTTTTCTTTCTTTTAACGGAGAATGGATACCTATAGAATAGGCAAGATGGTTAACCGCCAACATTGAAATTGCCGGGCGGAATAAAAACTGTGAAGTTACATAAGTTTTTTCACCCAAAGCAAGTTGCAGACCCATTCCGGCATTACCTTGAGCTGCAAAATAAGTACCACCATACATAGAAGCACCAACACCAAAAGCTAAATAAGGCACTAAAGTGTGCTTGTCTGTTAATAACTTAAGGTGAACATTAGCATCAGCTTCTAATAAAAACTTGCTGTTAACCGCTGGGGATACTCCTGATTTAGGATAGAAGGAATACTTAGTATAAGTACCACTTAAACTTCCTGCAAAATCGATATTCTCAGTCAAGCCATTCAAATATTGAATGGTTAAACCTGGAGTCATTTCTTGCATTTTAGCCCATTGATTTTTCTGCATGATATCAGAAAGTGATGATCTACTGATCTTTTCTGCAGTATGCATATCATTCAAAAAAAACGACACACCAAGTGATGGATTTTTTTTGTAGCTTTTTGGCGCTTGTGCAAAGGAATTTGCAGCAAAAGCAAAAAGTATAAAAGAAAACAAAAATTTCTTCATAAACAGTTTTTTATAAGTTAGAACAAAAATACAGTTTGAATTTGATTTTATAAAATTAAGATAACTTTATCTTTTCAACAATTTTTACAGCCTATTCTTAGGAAGTATTACTTCTAGCTTAACTTTTGCCAGTCCTTCCTCCATAAAATCAAGCATTTTAGCCGCAAAACGGCTCAAATCGATCACTCTACCCTTCTTTTTCATCCTCGGATGCATCCTGTCATTGATTCTAACAATAACAGATTTTCCGTTTTTTAGGTTGGTAACCTTCACCCAAGTATTTAATTTTAGGTTATTGCTGGCCCCAGTTAGGTTGTTATTTCCAAAGATTTCTCCTGTAGAAGTAGTCCTTCCTTCAAATTTATGGCTATAATAACTGGCAATTCCTCTGATTATTTTACCGGTAAACTGAATCGAATCAAAAGAATCATTAATATCAAATAAGTCAGGTTCTGCCGGTATGGAATCTACTTTCAAAAAAGTAGTATCCGCATTATGCGAGTTCTGTTTATCATTTGCTTGAGCCGTGGCGCAATTAATGAACCCGGAAAGAAGTATTACAATAATGAATCTATTCATTTGTATCTATTATTTAGGGTTTTGTGAAATTAAATGGAATGCACCTGCCCTTATTTTGTTCAAAACTGTTGTACAAACTTGGTAACAGGCTTATTCGTATTTATATGTACATATTATAAAGTATAGTCAATACCCTCTTATCTCTATGAATGAACAGTATTTTCAAAGATGATACCTGTTTCATTCAACTTCATAATAGACAATCTTTATGCCAATAAACAAAAAAAGTAACCTTTTAGATTAAAAAAGCCTGTAACTAATTAAAATTTAATCAGTTACAGGCTTAAAATATTTTTTTAAATATAATATAATTGCTAATCCATTGAAGTTACTTCTACCACAGCACTTAAATTCAGCTCCCCATGAATATGCGGAAAAACCTCATTAATAGAACCGGCTAATTCAAAAATTAAAGGTCGCTCCACTTTATCTTTTTCAATTTTGAGCTTTACTAATCCTTTCGTCTCTTTATAATATCGCTCGAGTACTCCTGGTAATTGATCCTCGGTACTACAATGCATAAAACCTTCTGTTGCTAATGTAGCAGCCTCATATTGCCCCTTCTTCAAGGCATTTTCCCACTCCGTTTTGGTAGTGATATGATAAATGTAATCTGAATTCATACTTGTTTTTTAAATGATACGCTTAATTCGCTGTTCTAATAACATCAAATCAGTGATAATTATTGCAGTAACAGCCTCTAATATTACTGGAACACGCAGTGCTATACACAAATCATGCCGTCCCTTTACCGAAAATGGCTCAATGGTATCTGTTTCCCAGTTCCATGAAACTTGCTCTTTGGGGGTGGAAGAAGTTGGTTTTATTGCAATTCTGTATAACAACTCATTCCCATTGGTAATGCCTCCCACTACGCCACCGGCATGGTTGGTGGAGGTTTTACCCGTAGCATCCATAATTGAATCATTATGATCAATTCCAAACATTTTGGCAGATGCAAACCCGGCACCAAATTCTATTCCCCGAACTGCTGGTATAGCAAATACTGCATGACTAATTAATGATTCTACCGAATCAAAAAAATGTTCCCCCAATCCTACTGGCAACCCTACTGTACTGCTTTCCACAATGCCACCAATACTATCTTTAGCCTCCACAGCTTTTTGTAACCCTGTATTTAAATCCGTTTCCCCTCCTATTTCTTTGATGGTAGCAGTGGTTTTAATTCCCAAATTAACCAATAATTTTTTAGCAATTACGCCCGCAGCTACCAAAGCTACCGTTAATCTACCGCTAAAATGCCCGCCTCCTCTAAAATCTTCATTACCTCCATATTTTATATGCGCCGTAAAGTCAGCATGCCCAGGGCGAGGCACTGCCCTATGTTTATCATAATCACCACTTCTAGTGTTATTATTCTCAAACATTATAGTGATGGGTGCCCCGGTTGTTTTTCCATTAAAAAGTCCACTTTTAAAGATGGGCAAATCAGTTTCCTGTCGCGGTGTAGTTCCTTTTTGCACACCACCTTTGCGTCTTTCTATATCTTCTAAAAAATCGTCTACCGCCAGCGGCAATCCGGCAGGACAACCATCTATAACAATACCAACACTTTCCCCATGTGATTCTCCGAAAATATGAATCCTGAATAATTGACCGAGTGAGTTCATGCTTGTGATTTTAACTCCTTTTAGTAAGATAAAGTGGACGAAGATACTATAAATGGAATGTATTACTACTTCACTACACCCAAACCCTTCTGCACTATGCCATCGCCACTATTCAATATCATATAATATCCCTGATCACGCCAAATATGTCGCGCTACCAATGCTTTAAATCTTTCCAGAATTAAATTGCTTGCCTCTTTCTGCAATTTAGATAAACTGATGTTGTCTTTTTGTGCGTACTGTACCAACTTTTCCCATTCTTGTTTTCCTGGCAAATATGCTTTGGTAAAGTCTTCCGGCTTTTTGTATTGCTTAAACGTCGCATTGTTTTCAACAAAATACAGATAACTAAAATTCTGTAAAGTTCCACTTATTACTAACTGTATAAACTCATTGCTGTATTTAGCCGAATCATATGCTACCATTAGATCAGGGGTGATTCCTCCTCCTCCATATACAATCTTACCCTGTTTTGTTTTGAATGATTTTCTGGTACTGTCGCCTTCATATTTGTCAGATGCAGTATCTGTAGTAGCATGATAACGGCTCATCAGCTCTTCCTGGTATTCTTTGATCCCTTTACCGTAAGGCTTTTGAATATTTCTTCCCAATGGGGTATAGTAACGGGCTATGGTTAACCTTACCGCGGCTCCATCACTCAACTGATATTGCTGCTGCACCAAGCCCTTTCCAAAGGTTCTTCTACCCACAATTGTAGCCCGATCCCAATCCTGCAATGCTCCCGCCAATACCTCACTCGCAGAGGCAGATGTTTCATCTACCAACACTACTATTTCCCCTTTTTCAAATAATCCCGGACGCTTTGCATGGTATTCCATTCGCTGCGAATGCGCTCCTTCTGTATAAACAATCAATTTATCGTCATCTAAAAATTCATCTGCAATATCCACCGCTTCTTTCATTAAACCGCCCCCATTGCCGCGTAAATCTATTACCAATGATTCCATTTTTTGCGCCAATAATGCTTCCAGATTTTGCATAAACTCCTCATAAGTCCGTTCGGCAAACTTGTTGATCCGGATATACCCTTTGCCGGGAGCTATCATATAAGCTGCATCTAAGGATGAAACTGGTATTACACTTCTGGTAATAGTAATATTTTGAATTGTTTTTTCTCTTAAAAATTTCACTTTTATCGTAGAATTGGCTTCGCCCCTAAACACTTTTCGAACATAATTGGCATCCGCATTTTTACCCGATACTGCTATAGAATCCGCAACCATCAATAACTTATCTCCAACTAATAATCCAGCTTTCTCTGATGGGCCTCCTTTAATCACATTCATAACATTTACGGTGTCATTAATCAACCTGAATTCTATCCCAATTCCCTGAAAATTCCCCATCAACTCTTCGTTCACCTCATTCAATTCTGCTGCCGGAATAAAAACAGAATGTGGATCAAGATGTTGCAGTAATTCATTTGCTACCATTGCATTTACACTGTCTTCCTCTACTTGATCTACATACTTGGATTTAATTAAATCCGTAAGCTCCAGCAAGGAGGACTTGCTCGATACACTGAAAAATTTTGCCGCCATCGTTTTTTCTTTCAACTGAAAACCAATAGCCATCCCAACAATCATTACCCCTGAAAATAGGAGCGGCATCCACACTTGTAATTTTTTTGAGCCCATAATATCACACTTAAATGTTTAAAAAACAATGCAAATATCTATATTTATACCCGAATTAAACTTTGATTATGTCAGCTATATTAATTGCCGATAGTGGTTCTACCAAATGTGAGTGGTGTTTACTGGAAAAAGGCAAAAAAAAGAAGATCCTCACGGCTGCAATAAGTCCCTATTTTGTTACCTCTGCAGAAATGATTGAGTTACTTTCCGCCAAATTATTACCCAAAATTGGCCAAACAGCTATTAAATCAGTCTTTTTTTATGGAACCGGGCTAAGAGACCAGTCGAACGCCAAGAATATGAAAGTCGTTTTGAAAAAATTATTCCCCAAATCTTCGATTGAAGTGAATAACGACTTATTAGGCATTGCCAGAGCTACTTGTGGTCACAAAAAAGGAATTGCATGTATCTTGGGTACCGGTTCTAATTCTTGTTATTACAATGGTAAGAAAATAGAAAAAAACAGTCCTGGTTTGGGTTATGTACTGGGCGATGAAGGCAGCGGGGCATATTTGGGTAAGAAAGTGATTCAATATTATCTCTACAAAACCTTTGATGAGGACTTAACTGCCCGTTTCGAAAAAAGATTCAATGAAACCCACGACAGCATCTTGCATAATGTTTACAAAATGCCACTTCCCAACAGATATTTAGCCTCTTTTGCCCTTTTTCTGGCAGAAAACAGAGGCCATTTTATGATTGAAAATATTATTGAAGATGGATTAAACGACTTTTTCTTTACCCATCTATACAAATACAAAGAAAGCTGGTCGCTACCCATACATTTTGTAGGAAGCGTAGGATTTGGGTTTAAAGATATTTTAAAAGATCTTTGCAATAGTTATGAGCTAGAGCTTGGCAAAGTATTGAAAACACCTATGCAAGGCTTAATTGCATATCATTCTTAATTCAGATCAGCAGCAACATGTCAGATTTTATTAGAGTTACAGAACAAGCATCACACTACCGAAACTTAGAAAAAATGTCGGTGGGCGAATTACTTCAGCATATCAACAATGAAGATAAAACAGTACCCCTTGCTATAGAAAAAGCAATGCCGCAAATCGAAAAATTAGTTTCAGCTATTACCGATAAAATGTTGGCAGGTGGAAGATTATTTTATATGGGTGCCGGCACCAGCGGAAGATTAGGCGTAGTGGATGCAAGTGAATGTCCGCCTACATATGGTGTTCCTTATGGTTTGGTTATTGCCATCATTGCAGGGGGAGACAAAGCCATTACACAGGCCGTTGAAAATGCAGAAGATGATGTGGCACAAGGATGGGCAGATTTAGAGCAACATTTTATCAATGATAAAGATGCCGTAATTGGACTAGCAGCCAGCGGTACAACCCCTTATGTAATAGGCGCCTTAAATGAATGTAAGAAAAGAGGCATCCTCACTGGTAGTATTTGTTGTAATCCCAATGCACCATTGTCTGCAGCAGCAGATTTTCCGGTTGAAGTGGTGGTGGGTCCAGAATTTGTAACCGGTAGTACTAGAATGAAAAGCGGCACCGCACAAAAACTGGTACTGAATATGATTTCTACCACTTTAATGATTCAATTAGGAAGAGTGGAAGACAATAAAATGGTGAACATGCAATTAAGTAATATCAAACTGGTAGACAGAGGTGTTAAAATGCTGATGGAACAATTGGCATTAACCAATTATGAAGAAGCCAAAGATTTACTACTGAAATACGGAAGTGTTAAAAAAGCGGTAGATGCAACGCATGGATAATTGTTTTTGATTGAGCTGTCATAAATTTGCACCATGCATGAGATAGAACCTTTCTTTAATTGGCGGCATATTTACATTGCGGAAGAAGATCCTAAATCACCTTTTTTTGGTAGATCATACAGTGAGTTTGAATTTTCTCAAACTGTATATAATTATTATATTCATCCGCAATGGGACGACTTTGGCAGCCGCACTTTATACCTCAAAATTATTTATGTTGATTATGAATTACATTTTGCCATCATTGAAATGATTGGTGAATGGAATGACGCCATCGAAAACGATATCATGGAATTGAAAAGAGAGATTATTGACCTGCTCTTTAATCAAGGTATTTATAAATATATCATCATCACCGAAAATGTACTCAACTTCCACAGCAGCGACAAAGAATATTATCAAGAATGGTTTGATGAGGTTTTTGAGGAAAATGGATGGATTGTAGCTTTAAATATGCCCGATGCTACACAACAAGATTTTAAAAAGAAGAAAATTCACTACCTGATAGAATTGCTGGAAATCCCTGACTGGAGAGTATTTAAACCATATCATCTTTTCAAAAAAATTGATGAGGAACTTTCCAAACGGCTAGATGTTTAATAGTAGTGTGCATTTACGCCAAGCCCAACCAAACCTGCTCGCCTTGCTTTTGTGCGTATGAATAAGTTCTTACTTTAACTAAATAATCATCAACCCGAACAGTAACTATATAATGGGTACCATAAAACTTAACCTGTTCTACTACTCCTTCAACTGAAGTACTGTTCGTATTTGTAAGAATAAATTGCTCTGGTCTTAATAATGCTCTTCTTCCGATTGCCTCATCTCCCAATAATTTTTTAAACACCGGATAAGCAGATGAATCAATTAAATTATACTCTCCCATTAGTGAGGCAACATATTCACTATTGGGTGAAAAATACAACTGTTGCGGTTTTCCTTGCTGCACTACAGACCCCTCTTGCATAATCATGATATGCTCGGCCCAGGAAAGGGTGTCGGCTGCATCATGTGACACCATCACACAAGTAATATTCAATTGATGTCCAATTTCTTCAATCACTGATTTTATAGTCTCTTTATGAATGCGATCTAAATTAGAAAACGGTTCGTCTAATAACAACAATTGGGGCGAGGTAGTTAAGAGACGGGCTAACGCTATTCGTTGTTTTTCTCCTCCGGAGAGCTCATCAGTTCTGCGTTTCAGCAAATGTTCTACCTGACAAACCCGATAAATTTTTTCGGCTTCTTCCTCAGGCAGCTTATTCACCATTTCCATCAACTCTTCTATCCGGTAATTATTTCTCAACTCAAAATGTTGCGATAAGTAAGCAATTTTTGGATGTCCGGGTAAAAGCCTTTCTAATGGTCCGCGAACTATTTCCTCTTCAAAATAAACCTTTCCTCCATCGGGCTGCAATAAACCCGCAATCATTTTAAGCAATGTACTTTTTCCCGACCCTGTTTCACCGGCAATAGCTATTCGTTGCAACTTCTCTAAAGTAAAGCTGACTGGCTTCACAATTTCTCGTCCCTGCTCTACTTTAAAAACCTCTTCTACCAATAAAAATGACATACGATTGCTTTTTGCCGTTAATTATAATCTGCTAAAATAGTTCATCCGCATAAATACCTGATTTTTAGTTGCTTTTTTCTTTTAACAACCGATGTGAATATGTTTATCTATACTAGTAGGTTTGTTTTGGATACTTCCTTTTCTAGCCCTACATTTATTAAATGATTTCACAAGAATTACGCGAACAATTTTTAGTTAGAAAAGATATTACTTTTTTAAATTTCGGTTCATTCGGCGGGTGCCCTAAACCCATCTTTGAAAGATATCAGCAATATCAACTGGAGCTTGAACAAGAGCCCG
>CANHJH010000065.1 GCA_947460365.1 Sphingobacteriia bacterium
CATATCTGCTGCTTCTAGAGGCATAGGATCGGTAGGTATTTCTCCGGAGCCAATTTTAGTTACCACTTTTGTTACTTCGGGAAATGAGTCTAATAAAACTTTTGCGGTCTTTTGAACCGCGTCTACCGTATTCGTTAAAGATGATCCGGTTAGCAATCTTGTTTCAACCGCAAAATCACCTTCTTCTAATTTTGGTATAAACTCTCCACCTAATGTACTCATGATGTATGCAGCAACTAAAAACAACAATACACTGATGCCAACAATAATTTTAGGTATAGACAATACTTTTTCTAACAAAGGCTTATACCAATTACTAATTGCGGCAATCATTCTATCGGAAAAATTAGCGGGCACATTGATCCTCTTACTCAAAAACAATGCACTCATCATAGGAATATAGGTCAGTGATAATAAAAAGGCTCCTAAAATTGCAAATGAAACCGTTTCTGCCATTGGTCTGAACATTTTACCTTCAATTCCCTGCAACGATAATACAGGCAGATAAACTACTAGAATAATGATTTGACCAAATGCTGCGGCATTCATCATTTTTTTGGCGCTGCCACCTACTTCGGTGTCCATCTCATTCTGACTTAAAAATACACTTCCTTTGTGCCTGATGCCATGTTGTAATTTATGCAATACCGCTTCTACAATAATCACGCCTCCATCTACTAATAAACCAAAATCGAGTGCGCCTAAACTCATTAAGTTTCCGCTGGTACCGGTAATATTCATCATTATTATCGCAAATAATAGCGACAAAGGAATAACAGAAGCAACAATAAACCCTGCTCTTAGATTACCCAGGAATATTACCAAAACAAATACAACAATCAATGCTCCTTCAATCAAATTGTTTTTTACCGTACCAATGGCATTGTCAACCATTTTAGTTCGATCGAGGAACGCTTCAATAACTACCCCTTCTGGCAGTGAGGTTTCAATTTCCTTGATTTTTTCTTTTATATTTTTTATAACATCCTTACTATTTGCGCCCTTCAGCATCATTACCACTGCCCCGGGCACTTCGCCGGAAGCCCCATAAACGGTTGCGCCATATCTAATAGCAGTTCCATATTGTACAACTGCTATATTTTTCACTAGAACAGGAATAGCGCTATTTACTCTTTTTACTACAACGTTCTCAATATCTTCTAAGTTTTTAACTAGGCCTTCTGTTCTGATATACAAAACATTTGGTCCTTTCTCAATATAGGCACCACCGGCGTTTTGGTTGTTTTCTTCCAGCGCTTTAAATACATCTGAAACAGTAAGTCCAAAGCTTTTTAACTGATCGGTTTTAACAGCAACTTCATATTGTTTGAGTGAACCGCCAAAACTGCTTACATCTGCTACACCATTGGTACCCAACAACTGACGACGCACTACCCAGTCCTGAATAGAGCGCAGCTCTGTTAAAGTGTATTTACTCTCATAACCAGGTTTTGTTTTAACTACATATTGAAATATCTCCCCTAAACCTGTTGTAACAGGTCCCATTTCCGGAATACCCATTCCTGCAGGTATCTGTGATTGAACAGTAACCAGCCGTTCACTAACCTGCTGCCTTGCCCAATAAACATCAGTCTGGTCATCAAATACTACTGTTACAATACTTAACCCGAATCTGGAAAAACTCCGCTGTTCTTTGATACCGGGTACATTTCTGGTTACCTGCTCAACCGGAACAGTAATAAAACGCTCTACATCCGGTGCACCTAAACCGGGAGAAACAGTAATAATCATTACCTGATTATTGGTTATATCAGGTACAGCATCTATAGGAAGTTTAAATACTTCGAAAATGCCCAAAATAATTAACCCAATTGTAAATAACCCAACTATTAATTTGTTTCGTATAGAGAAATCGATAATCTTATTCAGCATGAGTTTCCTTTATTTCAATGCAAACAGTATTTACATTGCTTTATCAATGAATAAAAACACGAAATAAATTCATGTTACATTTACTAAAATATGTTGTTAAGCATCTACTCGTGGAGGCTGGAAGATGGCTGTCATAGGTAAAAACACGTAATCATTTTCCTCTAAAGATGAAAATGTAATGGGAGGCAATGGAATAGCAGGAGCTTCTACTTCCATTTTTTGAAAAGGCATACTGATTGCACTAATCATGCAATTGTCTGCACTATGCTTTTTAAATGGAAGTTGCATATCCTGAGCAATATCATCGTCTATAATTGGATTGATATAGTGCATATTGATAAACCCAGCTACACTTAATGATGGATTTTGCTGGTGATGTTTGATATAATGTTTTATCATAAACGGAACCTTCAGCAGCTGATTAGCATCTGTGGCACCTAATAAATAGGTTAATAATACCAATATAACCGTAAAACGTTTCACCCTATAAAGGTAATTAAGTTAGTTTACAAAATTCCACCAGATCCCTAATCTTGTCCACAAACCAGTTCCAAGGTAATCATTGGCCATTAAGTTTCGCTGATTAAAACCAAATGTGCCATTGGAATTACTCAATGATTGAAGGTTTTCTACCCTTACAAACCCTTTAAAACTTTTGATTCTAAAATTTAAAAAAGCATTGATTTCAGGTCTGTTAGTAATATTGGTAGTATTCTGATAAATGAATTGCCCTAACATAGGACTGTAGTTGTCTGCCTTGTAACTAGAGTTATATCTTATTTCAAACCCTGTTGACAAGAATAAATTCGTATAGAAATTGCCTTCAAACGCTAGCCTGTTTCTGGTAAAAAGAAAAGGTATGTTGATGGGAGGATTACCGGTTGTTTGTTGCAGATGTACTTCTGCATACCAATTCCAATGTTTAGATAATTTAATCTTTTTCTCTGCGGCTACATGAAGCACATTAAACAAAGTAGACTCCTGGCGAGCAGTAAAAAAACTATCGAAATACATAAAATTATTGACTACAAAGTATTCGCCCGACAACTTAAATTCCTTTAGCGGATTGTCATAAGTGCCCAATATCTTTATGCTATTTTCCTTATTGTAATTCCCGCTATTTTTAACCGGAAATGCGCTTAAAGGATTTAATATAAATGAAGGTGATCGATTAACATTTTGAAATCCAACATTAAGATATCCTATTTTTTTACTTAATCGTCTCCTTAAACTTACTAAAGCACTGTAATCGCCTGCATTCAGTCCATTAACATACAGCTTACCTGTAGCTTCAACATCCCAAATCTGATTTCTTGTTCTGTTTCTATATTCTGCAGAAGAATACAGATTATAGAAATTGGATGTTGTAGTGGAATCGAATGTTCCTTTTAAATTTTGTAAAGCTATACTGGCTTTGAAAAATTGGCTCTGATTGTTTTTTTCAGGGAAAGTTATTAAGCTAAACTCGTTTTGAAGATTACTCCATTGGTCTTTGAAGTTGATATTAACACCTGTATGTGCAGTATAATTAAAATATGTTTTATACCTGATTGAATCTACTGCAACATCAAAAAAATTAAATGATTGATTGGTTAGATTGAGTGTATGCTCTACCCTAAATCTTGGATAAAAAATTTTAAAGGTATTAGAATCAGTAACAACAGAATCTTGTTGACCAAAATCATAATGATGTTTGAATAAAAATACATTTTCCTTGTATAAATTACCGGTAAATACATTTGTGTTGAAAGGGTTTCTAACAACAATTCCGGCCTTACCCAATCTGGTATCTAGTTCATATGGATCATTAAGGGCCAGACTATCGATCTTAGTTTTATCTATTAGTCCGCCGTTTTCTGATGAAGATGATTTATTAGACAGCATAATCAGAAAAAACTCATACCGCCGATTTTTTGTTTGATAGTGTGTGTTAAATCTGAAATTATTATGGCTGGCATTTTGATTCTTCAACGTGCCTGGAGCATTGCTGAATCGGTATTCTAATCCAAAATTAAAGTTACTCTTTCGATTTTGGGTATGCAGAATACTCAATAGCTGCTCAGAATTACTACCAATTAAATACGACAATTCAGAATAAGGTCGGGTAGTTTGGTAAAATCTAGTGTTTTCTATGGTGTAATTGTACACGTCATATTGATGAAAACCAGCATCAAATCCGGCCTTCATGATTGGATTAAACAAAAAGGACTGTGCCGCAGTTCCAAAATTACCCAAATGATAAAAAGTATACGGTAGCGGAAATCTTGTATAAAAATCATTGATGGATGAATCTATCGTTCGATTTCGGGTAGAATCAAAATTTCTGTAATATATCGTTATGGAATCTGCAAATTTATCTCTTTTTTGTAAGGAGTCTCTTTTTGAGCTGTTACCTCCTCCACCTGATCCAAATCCCCCTCCACCCTGAAGGCTCGACAATCGATCAAAACCGCCACCCTGCGCATGTAATAAACTAATAGTACACATGCTGCCAAATATCAATAATATTATATTTCCAAGAAAACGCATTTTATTCAACTTCTTTAACTAACTCGCTAAACAATAAAGTTAATTTAGGTTCTGCTTCATTCGCCGCCTGTAAAACTTCTTCGTGAGTAATCACATTGTCTTCTTCTCTTATACCTAAATCAGTGATCACGCTAATAGCAAATACTTTCATTCCACAATGAACAGCGGCAATTGTTTCTTGAACGGTGCTCATACCAACTGCATCTCCACCTAATATATGAATCATTTTATATTCGGCTCTGGTTTCAAAAGTTGGACCGGTAACACCTACATATACGCCTTCCTGCAATGGGATATTGTTTTTGCCGGCAATTGATTTTACTTGATTAATGATTGCTTTGCTATAAGGCTCACTCATATCTGGGAAACGAGTTCCCAATGCATCTTCGTTTTTACCCAATAATGGATTTACGGTAAACATACTAATATGATCATTAATCACCATTAAATCTCCTACTTTAAAATTGGTATTCACCCCGCCTGCTGCATTTGACAATAAGAGGGTTTTAACACCCAACATATGCATTACTCGAACAGGATAAGCTACTTGCTGTGCAGAATAGCCTTCATAAAAATGAAAACGACCAGACATTACCCATACTTTCTTTCCACTCAACTCCCCTAAAATTAGCTTTCCGGTATGTCCTTGAACAGTACTAACAGGAAAATGAGGAATTTCTGAATACGGTATGGCCATCTCCGTTTTAATTACATTGGCCAAATTTCCGAGGCCGCTGCCTAATATAATTCCAATAGTTGCTTGGGCATTTACCTTACTTTGTATATAGGCCTTTGTTTCAGCTAGTTGATCTAATAATGTTGACATAATATAAATTAGGCATCAAATATAGGTTAAAAAATAAGGCCATCAACAGAGTTGATGGCCTTAGGTAAGGTATCAAAGTTAAATTTAGCTAATACGTTTAACGTTAACTGCATTCAATCCTTTACGTCCCTCTTGTACGTCAAAAATCACTTTGTCGTTAGCTTCAATCTGATCGATTAAGCCATTCGCATGTACAAAAGTTTCTTTGTTGGAATCATCATGCTTAATAAAACCAAAACCTTTTTCTTCGTTAAAGAACTTTACAGTTCCTTGAATTTGTGTGTCCATTGTAAATTGATAAAATTATTAAAGGACAAAGGTAACGCAATATAGTTCGCCCACCTAATTAAACTGTATATGCAAATGTTAAATCAATCTGAAAGATAAAATTATGCAATTTTGTAACTATTAATCAATCGTTTATCTTCAAGTTTTCTATTTGTTAAATTATTCAAGATGTTTGATATTACTTATTTAGATTTATCGGGGTCTATGGGTTTAATTGCCTCCGGAATACTCACCTTCAATATCATTATTGGTATATTCTTAAGTACCGGCTTCAAAAAAACTATATACTGGAAAGAGTTACCAAAAATCATTCAACATTATTCGCTCATTCAAATTCATAATTTCACAGCATATTGCTCACTAATTTTTGTTTTATTGCACTTGATCTTTTTGATGCTATTCAAAGAAGGCAAATTTACAATTACACTCTTATTAAATCCATTTAATGCTCCTACTCAAGCCAATATTGTTTTATTAGGTGTAATAGGTTTTTATGGTTTATTATTAACCGTCATCACTTCTCAAAAAATCATCAAAAAAAAATTAGGATACAGACTTTGGAAAAATATTCATTTGCTTGCATACATAACCGGACTAGCATTTTTAATACATGGTGTGATGATAGATCCACTCTTAAAAGATCGTCCAATTGACTGGTTTGATGCAGAAAAGTTTTTCTCAGAAGCTTGCTTAATCGCTGTTGTTGTATCAATTATTCTGAGAGTTAAATATCAATTTAATAAGACAAAGAATACCTAAATCAATGATTGCGATTGCTATTTACGAGTTAATAATTAATGGAGATTGGAACGAATCATTAGCGTGATCCAAAAAATGAATTGATAGTCGTTAAACCAATTAATTCATCATGCCTTCCGCTATAAGGCCTATAGTAAACCAACACAGTATATTCATTATCGGTTTCCCAATAATTGCCTTCTGTAAATGATGGATCAGATTTTGCGAACTTATCCTGTTTATCTCTGGTAACGTATGCGTAACTGTAATATCCCTGCTTTCACATAAGGGTCTTGGTGTATCTGCCTATTGATGCATCAAACTTCATTAAGGAGGTATCACCAATTTGATTGCCGGTTAATTCACCTACCATGTATACATTTTTACCGGCAAGAGGCTGCCCATTATTTGTACCAAAATTAAATTTCACTTCTGCATAATCAGTTTGCCACCAGGGATTCACCCCTTCACTGCTCATGATTTGATCGTAACCGTTAGAATCTCTGTAATAAATATATTGCAAGCCCGTTCTAACTCTATCTGGCTTGATGTAAATCTGAATGGGCAATTGCGTTCTATCCACGCTTTCAACCCGATCACTTTGAAATCTGAAACTCTGTAAATCAGCCCATCTATATTCTTTACCAGCCGGAAATATGCAATTTTGTTCTGTATTGTATTCCATTGTTCCTCCCTTAATCATCGTAGGTTGAATATTATCTATTGCATCATCCCACCTTCCATTTTGTAGAATTACCGTTTTAAATTGTTGTGGATTGATCATATTTATCTGAGGAATACTAACTACTAAATCTACTTTTTGATGCGATCGTGCCAAATCAAAATCATAAGGTTGTACCACTCTAGCAGCAATATTAGCTTGTCGATCTACTACATAAAATCGTTTAGTAAATACCACATTTGATACGTCACCATCTGCAAAAACCTTCAAAATATAATTTCCACTTCGTGAAGGAACTGCATTGTATTCTGGCAAAATTGCCTGATAATGAACATATGGTATCTGAGAGATGGCTGATACACGATACTGTCCTATTCTGTTTTGCTGAAATCCCTTTATGTAATCAAATGGGCTCCATTGAGCTTCCGTCCAATCTGCGTTACAAAGCTGATAGGTATAAAAATAATTACGGGGATTATTTACTAGATCATCAAAATGTAATTCCAACTGCTCACCTGTATTAAGTGCTATAACCGGAATGGCCATTTGGTTGTTTTGCGGAAATAGCTTAATGGTTTTAATAGTATTGCTAAACACTTTGTCCGGCTCTAATTGAGCTAGTAAAACATAAGGGGCAAATATGCCAAGCGCTATAAAAAAAGATAATTTCATCATATAAACTTACAAAAATCGCTGTTTACATAAATGCTTTTGTTCTAATCAAATACACAGCGTAGTTTTGAATGTTACAAAAACCATACCATTTGAACATCTCACTATTTATAGCAAAAAGGCTCGCCTTTGGTAAGCAGCAATCCCTCTCCCGGTTCATCATACGGCTTTCGGTAGGTGCTACAGCGGTTGGTGTTAGTGCAATGATTGTTACCTTATGTTTTGTAAATGGGTTTCAGGAAACAGTGGCAGAAAAAGTTTATAGCTTTTGGGGAGATATTCGGGTGCAACAATATGAAGCTGATAAATCCATGATGGCCGAAGAATTACCCATTACTTCAAATGACACCGTTATTAATATAATTCGGCAAACCAGTGGAATTGCAACCGTTCAAACCTTTGCCACCAAATCTGCTGTAATAGAAAAAAACAAAAACATTGAAGGCATATTACTAAAAGGAATTGAAGGCAATTATGATACTACCCGACTTCAACAATATATGGTTTCGGGAAGATGGCTGCAATTTACTGACAGCTTGTACAGTAGAGAAGTACTTTTGTCACAACAACTATGTAACCTTCTTCAAATAAATTTAAACGACACCATTCAACTATATTTTATCAGCAATGAAGATGGCAGTCGCACTTTTAGAAAACTTAAAGTGGTGGGGATCTACAAAACCGGCATTGAAGAATACGACAAACTTTTCGTAATCGGGGATTTACGCCTTATCCGAAGGGTAAATAATTGGGGGGATCGTGAAATTGGAGGATATGAAATTTTCTGCACTTCACATCAGTTATCTAACCATACCAATCAATTGCTTTCCAATAACCTACCTGTAGAATGGATGAGTAGGACTATTCAGACAATCTATCCCAATATTTTCGACTGGTTAAAGATTCAGGATGTAAATAGGAATGTGATTTTTATCATTATGGCTGTTATTGCGGTAATAAATTTAATTACCTGTTTATTGATTTTGATTTTGGAAAGAACCAATATGATTGGACTGCTTAAATCGTTGGGGGCAACTGACAATAATATTGTACGTATCTTTTTGTACTATGCTACAGTTATTGCAGCAATGGGCATTGCTGTTGGATTTATCATTGGTACCGGAATATCTCTTTTACAACAATACACTGGATTTATTACGCTTGACGAGAGTTCCTATTATGTTGCTACAGCCCCGGTTAAAATCATTTGGTGGCAAATAGCTACTGTTTGCACAAGTACATTAATCATTTGTTTTTTAGTACTGATTTTACCTGCTTATTTGGTAAAGAAAATCAATCCGATAGCTGCGCTAGCGTATAGATAATTATTTTACTAAGTGAGAAAGCAAAATACCTGTTGCCACAGCAGCATTTAAAGATTCTGCGGCACCTATTCGAGGAATACTAACGGGATGGGTAATAAATGGAAGCAGCTCTTCCCTGATACCTTTGGATTCATTACCAATTAACAAAATGCCAGTTTGCATGGCAGCCTTGTTATATACCGATTCCCCTTCAAGTAATGCGCCATAAACGGGTAGGGTATTTATTTTAAACCAATCATTCAAATGGGTATAATGCACTTTTACACGTATGATACTCCCCATAGTACTTTGAACTACCTTATGATTAAAAACATCTACAGAATCATCACCGGCAAGAATGGTATCGATGCCAAACCAATCTGCAATTCTAATAATAGTTCCCATATTACCCGGATCTTGAATCCCATCTAATGCCAGACATATTTTTGGGGAAATCTTTTTTACATCCCCCTCCACAGGCTGTTCAACTAATGCCAAAACCTTATTCGCAGTTTGCAGTCCACTAATTTTTTGTAGTTCATCTTCTGAAACCCTTACCAATTCAACATCTTTTTCAATTGGATTAGTCCAGTCTGCAGTTGCGTAAATTTTTTTTATAGTGAGTGAACTGCTTAAAATCTCATTCACCAACTTAATTCCTTCGGCAATAAATAAACCCGATTGCAGTCTTTGTTTTTTATGGAATAAAGATTGAATATATTTGGCCTCATTCTTGCTTAACATATTGATATGTATTTGACCTTAAAAAGGCCTTTGATTAATTATTTTTATACGATAATGCTATTATCGGTATTAGTGTCCTCTTGTGCCGAGCAAAAAAGAACTTTTGTCAAAAATTTTCCTGTTAACCGTGCTTTTGTGTATGAAAACAAGATTAATATAACCGGAAATTTAGCCAAAGATGAGAAAAAACGACTTACCAATCAATTGGATATTTATTGGGACGATAGTTTAAAAGTAAAAAAAGCCCAGGTTTTCGGTTTTTTTTATAAAATCAAATCTCCTGCAGTTTTCGACAGTAGTAAATTTAGTAAAACTATTAGTAACATGAGTGCGTATTTAAATGCACAAGGTTACTATTATCCAACTTTTAATAAAAACTATTTTATTGATACCGTAAAAAATCAAATTCGTGCACATATTTTAATGGATATAGCCCCAGGCAAAAGCGTTACCATCGACTCGATTAGATTTGATTTAAATGATTCAATGCTTAATAAAATAACTGAACTTGAAATCAATAAAACCTCATTAAAACAGGATCAAACCTATACAAAACAAAATATCAGCATAGAATTAGACCGATTGGTAAATCTATATAGAAGAAATGGTTATTTTAAATTTACCCGGGAAGATATTTTTGCGTATGTAGACTCTACCAATCACCAGATACTAGAACTTACTACAGACCCGTTTGAACAAGTTGACCTTTTAAAAGCATTAGCCAAATCAAAATTTGAGAACCCCAAATGGGATGTTACCATAACAAGAAGACCAACTAACGATAGCAGTAGAATAATTCAATATAAAGTTAGAAAATTATATTATTTTCCTGAAACAAAAATTACCGACATTCCGGACAGTTTATTATTGAACAAAAAATTAAAAACGTATAAGGAAGGAACGGCCGAAGTTAAATATAGCAAAGGTATTTTCAGGTATTCACCCCTAAAAGAAAATACGTTCTTTAAGAGTGGAGATTTATATAATGAAGAAATATTTTATAAAACCGCTAACGGATTGAGTCAGTTAGGAGCATGGCAAAATGTAGATGTTATTCCTAAAATACATGGCAAAGACAGTATTGATTTTTATTTCTTTTTAACCCCGGCAGTCAAGCAAAGTTTCACCATAAACTTAGAGAGTAGCAGAAATACCGGCGATATCGGCATCGGGAATTTATTGGGAATTTCCACCAACCTGACTTATAGCAACCGAAATGTTTGGAAAAGAGCCATCCAATCTATCGCTTCATTTAGAACTGGAGTTGAATTGGGCTTATTAAACAATACGTATGAACAAAGTGACCTGATTCAATCGTTTTTGTTCAATTTAGGTCATACGTATGTATTCCCTAAAATCATACAGCCCTTTAAAAATTTTATAAAAATCTACAATTTAGATAACCCCAGAACACTCTGGAGTATCAATGCAGGATATGTAGACAGAAGAACATTTTACAGACAACGTTCATTCATAACAAGTTGGGGATATGAATGGAAAAAGCGAAATAATTTGTTTATCTATAAGCCATTGAATATAGAATTAACCTCATTCGACTATTTAGATTCCCTCAATAGCCTTATTCAAAAAAATCCTTTTTTACTTGCCTCATTTAATGAAGGCAATATCGTCAGTCAATCCTTAACGGTAAACCGAACTATTATCAGCAAAAGAAATCCTAATAACAGCAACTATTATCGGTTAGGTATAGAAGAAGCTGGTGGCATATTAGGACTCATTCCTGGATTACAG
>CANHJH010000066.1 GCA_947460365.1 Sphingobacteriia bacterium
ACCCCGCCAACTATCTAATCAGCCGCACACCCATCTCCTAGCGCCGTAGCTTTAATATAAATATGATGCCATATCTATATGTTACGGGGTATTAATCCAAATTTCTCTGGGCTATTCCCCACTAAAAGGAAGGTTGTGTACGTGTTCCGCACCCGTTTGCCGGTCGCCGCCCATGTATTGCTACACTGCGCTGCCCCACGACTTGCATGTATTAAGCCTGCCGCTAGCGTTCATCCTGAGCCAGGATCAAACTCTCCATTGTAAATGTTTTGTCTGATCTGACTGTTACTCTCAATTAAATCGAAATTAACGTCTGTTCTTGTTTATTTTTTGATGCTTATAACCTGTACCTGAAATTCTAATTTCAAGTTACTGTTGCTTCCAAACTTTCAAAGATCTTTTAGCTTTTATAATCTAGCTACCAACTCTTTCGAGCGGGTTGCAAAACTACATCGCTTATTTTATTTGACCAAATCTTTTCGAAACTTTTTTATTAAAAATTATTCCAAAAAAATCAATCACCTAAATCATCTAAAGAACTGTAAATCTTTACCCCTCAACCTCTTCCTCACTTCACTTTCCCCTAACGGGCTGCAAAAGTAAGTGAATCTTTTTAAACAACCAAATATTTTAAAAAATTATCTGAAATAATCTCCCATATTTAATCCCTAAAAAATCATCTAAAGAACTGTAAATCAATCGCTTGTATGCTCCTCTAATCCCTCTTCACTATCCCTTTTCCCCTAACGGGCTGCAAAGATAACAACTTTATACTCCCCACCAAATATTTATTCAACTATTTTAAAATATATTCATCATTTATAGCACTATTCTTAATTACCAGTCATTTAATTCATACGTAAGTAAGCCCCTTTAAACTATTTGCTAATCAGTCGATATCTAATTAACTGAGGGTATACCATTTTTTACTGTAGTACCGAGTGTCTATTAAAATAGAACATTGACTAAAAACAGCCCTTGCGGAGGTGTGCTGAAATCTGCTCTAGTACAGTCTTTTGCTTTAATTATGTTCTCAAATTCTGATAATGATAAATTTCCTCTACCCACTTTTAACATGGTACCTACCAGTCCTCGTACCATACCTCTTAAAAATCGGTTGCCTTTTACCGTATACCTCAACTGTTTGCCTTCTAACGTTTCCCAATAAGACTCATATATATCACAATTATGTGTAAAGACTTGCGTATTACGCTTGGCGAAACTGGTGAAATCGGTATGTTGCTTAATCATTGCTGCAGCCTCATTTAGCAATGAAATATTAACGGTGTATGGGTAATGCCATCCTCGGTCTTTCATGAATGGGTCTTTGTGTGTATATATATAGTATTGGTATTTTCTTCCTATAGCATCAAACCGGCAATGAGCGGTTGGCGATACTTCTTTTAAGGAATGGATACATATGTCATCCGGCAGGATTGCATTTAAATTATAGACCTGCTTATCACCTAAAACTTTATCTAAATCAAACTGAAAAAAATTTTGTAGCGCATGAACACCGGCATCTGTTCTGGATGAACCGGTTAAAGTCACCTCCTCCTTCAATAGAATTTTCATTGCTTTTTGAATCTCAAACTGTATGGTTGGGGCATTGTCTTGCACTTGAAAGCCATGATAAGCTGTTCCTTTGTATCCTACTTCTAAAAAATATCTTGGCATTGCTGTTGATTTTAATCAGTTTATTTAACAAATTTACTGAAATAGGCTTTTGGGAAACCTAACAGATGCCTTTATCTTTATCGTCTAAATGCATTACATGAAGAAAATATTACTTATTGGGTTAATCTGCTGGTCGACCTTCGCTATTGCGCAAAGTATGCAGGAAAGTGATAAAAAAACTTACAGAGCAACACCCACCAAGATCAATGATCTGATTCACACTAAACTAAATGCAACATTTAACTACGAAAAATCGCAGTTGAACGGAAATGTTTGGATTAATTTAAAACCACATTTCTACGCTACAGATTCCTTGCTTTTAGATGCCAAGGGAATGCAAATTAATAAAGTGCAGTTGGTTAAGAAAGGGAAGTATTTGCCCTTGAAATATCAATATAATGGAAAGGAATTGAATGTTCGATTAGATAAGAGCTATACCAGGAAAGAGCTTTATACTATTTATATAGACTACATATCGAAACCAAATGAATTGGAAGCAGCAGGAAGTGCGGCAATAACTGATGCAAAGGGATTATATTTTATAAATCCTACCGGAGAAGATAAAGATAAGCCAACTCAAATTTGGACCCAGGGTGAAACAGAAGCAACTTCTGTATGGGTTCCAACCATCGACAAGACGAATCAAAAAAGTACACAAGAGTTTAACTTAACTGTTCCTTCCAAATATGTTTCTTTATCAAATGGTAAATTGTCTCAACAAGTAATCAATAAAAATGGAACGAGAACCGACAAATGGGTCATGACTCAACCCAATAGTCCTTATTTGTTTTTTATTGGTGTTGGAGATTATGCTGTGGTTAAAGATCAATACAAAGGAAAGGAAGTAAGCTATTATGTAGAAAAGCCATACGAGAAAGTTGCCAGGAAAATTTTTGGTAAAACGCCGGAAATGATGCAATTTTTTTCTACCAAACTGGGGGTTGAATATCCTTGGGTAAAATACAGTCAAATTGTAGGAAGAGACTATGTAAGTGGCGCTATGGAAAACACTACGGCTACTTTACATCAGGAAAGTGCCCAGCAAGATGCAAGACAACTTATTGATGGGAATGAATGGGAAAGTACAATTGCACATGAATTATTTCATCATTGGTTTGGCGATTTAGTTACTGCGGAGAGCTGGAGTAATCTTACAGTGAATGAAAGTTTTGCAGACTACAGTCAATACTTATGGTTTGAGTATAAATATGGAGCTGATGAAGCTGGGCATGAGAATTATACTTCAATGCAGAATTATTTATCGAATGGAAAAGATGCCAGTAAGGATCTGGTGAGATTTTATTATAATGATAAAGAAGATATGTTTGATTTAGTGAGCTATCAAAAAGGTGGACGTATTTTAAATATGCTGCGAAACCTAGTTGGTGATGATGCGTTTTTTAAATCACTCCATAAATATCTTACAGATAATAAGTATGGTAATGGAAGTGCCCATAAGTTGAGAATGGCATTTGAAGCAGTTACCGGAAAGGATTTAAACTGGTATTTTAATCAGTGGTATTTTGGAAGCGGCCATCCCAAATTAACGATCAGTTACAGATATTATGATTCGATTCAACAAGCTGCCGTAATCATCAAACAAACTCAAAACGAAAAATCATTTACTTTACCCATAGCCATTGATGTTTATGAAGGTGCTGCCAAAAAACGGTATACGGTTTGGGCAAGTAGCAAAGCCGACACTTTTTACTTCCCGGCAACAATGAAACCTACTTTAATTAATGTAGATGCAGATAAAGTTTTATTAGCGGAGAAAAAAGAGAATAAAACTATTGCAGAATACGAACAGCAATATAAATATGGTGGTCAATACCTTGACAGAAGGGAGGCGATTGAATTTGCAGGTAAGCGCTTAGGTGATTCAATTGCTCGCAGATTAGTAGAATTGGCATTAAAAGATAAATATTACAGACTTCGTTCGTTGGCTATCAATATTTTAGCCTCTGAAAAATTATCGGACAGTATTTTGCTACAAATAGAATCTATTGCCAAAAAGGATGATGCTAAAAAGGTTCAGGCAGAAGCAATTGAACTACTTGGTAAACAAAAGAATAACTTATATAAAAGTTTTTTCACCCAGGCAGTTAAAGACTCCTCGTATTCTGTTTCGGGTGCTGCATTGGAAGCGCTGAACTTAATAGATGGCAGTCAGGCGTTTGCAATTGCAATGGAATTATCTAAAAAGCCGGCAAAAGGCAAATTAGGGAAAGCGATAACCAATGTTATTATAGATAACGGCAATGAAAGCAATGCGACTTTTATAGTAAAAAGTTTTAATGATATGCCTTTATCATCAGAAAAATTTAGTGCAATTGGTTCGTTGAGCAAGTTTTTAGAAAAAGTAGAAGATCCTACTAATTTTAAGAATGGAGTTGATGCGATTGTTTCATTCAGAGATGCAATACCTCAACAAGTTAGAGCACAAACGGATCCCTTTATCAATAGCATGATACTAAAAGGCTTAATGACTAAAAAGGAAAAAGCAGGGGCTACTGAACTAGCGGAATATGTTAAATCTAAATTAGCCGAATAATTAAAATATTGAAGTGAGCAGCGGGTGGAATCTGGTAATTATTACCAGCTTCCGCCTGCACCACCTCCACCGGAGCTACCACCACCAAATCCGCCGAAACCACCGCTATCGCCACCACCAAATCCACCGCCACTACTTCTATTTCCACCTAGGAGAGAAGACCATAAAATTGCTTCGGCAATATTACCTACACCGCGACGGCTCATCATACCACCACCTCGGCTACCTCCTCCACCTAAAACAATCAGAATTACTACAAAAAGGATTACTAAGAAAGTAACTATAGAGCTACCCCCATTCGGTTTTTTTTCGCGCTTAACTTTGTATTCCCCTACTGCGGCTTTGGTTAATGCATTAATAGCATTGTCGATACCTCGATAATAGTTTTGTTCCTTAAATGCCGGAACCATTTCATTTCTATAAATACTGGAGGCGGTGATATCAGGGATTGCACCTTCTAAACCATAACCCACTTCAATCCATAGTTTTCTATCTTCAATAGATGCAATAATTAAAACACCGTTATTGGTTTTGGCATTGCCTATTCCCCACTCTCTAAAAAGCTTCACAGCATATTCCTCAATTGCAGCGCCATCTAATGACTTAATTAAAACAACTGCAATTTGGTTAGACGTACTATCATCTAATGCTATAAGTTTTTGTTCGAGAATTGCTACTTGATCAGGCGACAACACCCCAGCAACATCATTAACTAAACGAGGGGGATTGGGCTTGGGCAATATGTTTTGTCCATAGCTGGCAATAAAGCCTGACAATATAAATAGAAAAAAAAGTATTTTTTTCATGTGTTTTTGTTGGTGGTAGCGTTCGCTTAGTTATTATTAAGTTATTATACAAATTTTGTATAAAGCTTATTTCATGAAATAAGCAAAGCCTCTCCTTTTGGCAGAGAGGCTTTGCAGTTTATTTTCCGAATATAATTTCGTCGGGTAATTCGTTTTTATCTGTTTGCGCATCATAAGGAAAATGAAACAATAATGCATCTCCTATATCATGAATAATTTTAACCAACCCTTCCGTGTAGTTACTACTGTTAAATGCAGCAAGTATTGCTTTCACCTCATTTTGCCAAAATTCCTGGCCAACTTTTTGGTGAATACCTTCATCTCCATAAATAGCCAACTGACGATCTTTCATGGCCAGGTAAATTAAAACGGCGTTCCTGTCATTCGTTTTATCCATTGCTAAATGGAAGAAAATTTCCTTTGCTCTATGGACCGGATTTACCATTTTACATTTCTTTTCAATATAAATTCGGACTTCACCGCTGGTTTTTTGCTCAGCATTCTTAATTGCCTGAACGATTTGGGCATTCTCTTCTTTAGAAAAGTAATCCGAAATAGATTTATTGAATAGTCGTAGCATGAATAGAGTTGATTAGAATTTAACTTCGGGGGCTTTTTCTGCGCCAACTTCAGCTTTAAATCCTTCTTTTACTTTAAATCCGAACATTCCTGCTAAAATATTCATTGGGAAAGAACGGGCTTTAATGTTATAATCTGCTACAGCTGCGTTGAAGTCGTTTCTGGAAACTTTAATTCTGTTTTCAGTTCCTTCTAATTGGGCTTGCAATCCACGGAAAGCTTCATTAGCTCTTAGATTAGGATAATTTTCAGTAACCATTAATAATCTGCCTAAAGCTTGAGACAATTGTCCCTGAGATGCCTGAAATTCTTGTAATTTTTCTGGAGTAAGGTCTTTAGCGTCAATTTTCATTTGGGTAGCGCTTGCTCTAGCTTTAACCACATTTTCGAGGGTAGATTGTTCAAAATTGGCTTCTCCTTTCACTGTATTTACCAAATTTGGGATCAAATCTGCACGGCGCTGATAATCACTTTGCACGTTATTCCATGCTTTATTTACGGTTTCATCTTGTTGAACTAAACCATTATAACCGTTGCAGCCACATCCGCCTAATAAAAGAACTAACGCTGCAATTACAATGAGAGTAATGTTTTTTGTGCTCATAAGGTGTATTAATTTAATGTAAGATAGTTAATTGTTTTACTTACCATTTGTTAAAACTCAAATGAAATGCCAATATTTTTTTATGGCAATCTGACATTTATAGAGAACAGGAGGCTTAATGTGACTTTATAATTGATTTTAGCCACACTGAATTCGCCGTTCATGATTTCGGTAAGTATTCCTGTTTTGTATATGGCTCATTTAATGTGATCATTTTTATTGATTTTAGCCACACTGAATTCGCCGTTCATGATTTCGGTAAGTATTCCTGTTTTGTATATGGCTCATTTAACCTATTTTTGCAAAAAATTTAACCACTTTTTGAAAATATAGGCTATGTCAGTATTAGTAAACAAACACTCTAAAATTATTGTTCAGGGTTTTACCGGAACAGAAGGTACTTTTCATGCTACACAAATGATAGAATATGGCACCAATGTAGTTGGTGGCGTAACTCCAAATAAAGGTGGTACCAGTCATTTAGATAAGCCAGTTTTTAATACAGTTGCGGATGCTGTAAAAGCAACAGGTGCGGATGTGAGTATTATTTTTGTTCCACCGGCATTTGCGGCAGACGCTATTATGGAAGCAGCCGAGGCGGGGATTGGATTAGTGGTTTGTATCACGGAAGGCATCCCTGTTCAGGATATGGTGAAGGTGAAAAATTATTTACAGGGTTCTGCGACTCGTTTAATAGGGCCAAATTGTCCGGGTGTTATCACTGCAGGAGAAGCTAAAGTTGGTATTATGCCAGGTTTTATTTTCAAAGCAGGAAGAATTGGCATTGTATCTAAAAGTGGAACATTAACTTATGAAGCAGCGGATCAGGTGGTTAAGGCAGGATTAGGAGTTAGTACAGCAATAGGTATAGGCGGAGATCCAATCATTGGCACACCTACAAAAGAAGCGGTTGAATTGTTAATGAATGACCCTGAAACTGATGGCATTATAATGATTGGTGAAATTGGAGGTAGCATGGAAGCAGAAGCTGCACATTGGATTAAAGACAATAAAACAAAGCCTGTAGTAGGATTTATTGCTGGCCAAACGGCGCCTCCGGGTAGAAGAATGGGACATGCTGGCGCCATTATTGGTGGAGCTGATGATACGGCAGCTGCAAAAATGAAAATTATGGCAGAATGCGGAATAGAAGTAGTAGCTAGCCCGGCAGATATAGGAATTACCATGGCTGCAGCATTAAAAAAATAATTATATAGTGATCTAAAATAAAGTTTAACCCGCAATTTATGTTGCGGGTTTTTTATTGTGATTAGTGCAAACAGCAACAATACAAACACATTATAATAAATGGCGAAATGGCCTAAATTGTATGGAAAAGAAAGTAGTTTGCATCTGTTATTTTAATCTACTATTAATATTTTATTAACATGAGACATCTTTTATTGATATATGCATTTGTTTTTTTTGTTACAAATATCAATGGGCAAAAAAACAAGGATGATTTTTCGAAAGAATGGGTAATTATAGACAGTGTAATATATAACACCAATCTTACAAAATCGGCGTTAGACAAAGTAAACGCAATATACATTGCTGCAAAAGCAACCAAGCAATCTGATCAGGTGCTTAAAGCATTATTATATAAATTAAGCCTCGATAATACAATTTCTGATAACGATGCCGACTTTACCATAATAGAAAAGGAAATTGAACAAACTAAAGATTCGGTACAAAGAGCCATTCTACAGGCAATTCTAGCTAAGAATTATTTTAGATATTATGAAAGTGCGCGCTGGGAAATATTAGGTAGAAATAAAAATACAGGGGCTAAAAATAGCAGTATTCATACCTGGACCGCGCATGATTTTCAGGAAAAAATAACGGAGATTTTCAATGATGCACTAATCAATAAAAAACTATTGCAATCGATTTCTATAAATAAATTTCCTTCCGTTATTAAAGGGTATCAAAAAACATTTAACACTTATTCTGTTTTTGATTTATTGGGAATGGAGGCCATCCATTATTTTAAAGAAGCATATAATCTGGAAATAAATAATGATGATAAAGACTTATTAAGCACAGGAGCCAGTTTAGAAACCATTGATCGGTTTTTAAAATTTGATTTCAATCAATTTGACAGTACTAAGTTGGCCTGTAAAGTAATAAGTCTATATCAACAACTACTAAAAATTCACCAAAGAGATATTGATCAAACAGTTTTTGTACAATTGAATATTGAAAGAATTGTTTGGGCGAACAAGCTATTGCAATTAAAGGCTAAAAATGATTTGTATGTTCGAGCATTAAATGAGATACAACAAAACTATTCAACAGTTCCCTCGACAATTTATGCCTGGTATTTATTAGCCACTCGAGAAAAAGAAAAAGGCGACTTATACAAGCCAAACATGGATAGTACCAATAGATATAGCTATAACGCAGCTTTATTCATTAGTGAAAAAGCCAAACAAATATTTGGGGAAGACCAATGGAATAAAAGTGGTTTATATCAATTAAATACATTAATCCATCTTAAAAAGATAGCCCCTAAGGTGGAAAAGATCAATGCCCCCGGAAAACCTTTTCGCGCACTCATTACCTATAAAAATGTAGATACGCTTTATGCAAAAATTATTCGATTAGAAAACAATGTACAAAAGCAATATAATAATGATCTATTAAAACCATTGTTATCAAAGCAAATTATTGAACAATACACGCTGGCATTGCCCATAACCAATGACCATCAACAACATAGTGTAGAAATTAAAATCAATGCGCTTAGAACCGGCAAATATGCCATTATATGCAGCAACAGTAAGGATTTTAAAGAGCAGAAAGACTATATTGGAATTAGTTATTTTAATGTATCTACTTTAACTTACTTAAAAGATCATGAACACTATTTCATACGAGACAATAATTCCGGAACAGGGGTAGGCCATGTTCAGGTGAATGTGTATAGCAGTAAATATGACTATAATTCCGGAACTATCAACTATACTTTACTTCGACAATTAAAATCTGATGCAAATGGAGCATTTAATTTGAAGAGCAGTCAGCAATATGGAGAACAATGTGTGTTGGAATTCATCAAAGGGAAAGATTATTTATGGTCAGATGAAAGTGAATATTTATATAATTATGAAGCACTTCATCAACAACCTAGCGATTCTATTCGCTATGAGGCAGAAAGTAAAAAGATACTGTTTTATACAGATCGATCCATATACCGACCTAATCAATTGGTATATTTTAAAGGCATTTCTATCAATAAGAATTATACTACTCAATTTTATCAAATCAATCCAATTAAAGATTCGATTAAAGTTTTTTTAAAAGATGCAAATCATACAAAATCAGATTCTTTAATTTTGGTACCTAATGAATTTGGAAGCATTGCTGGAAGCTTTAATATAAAGCAAGGGAGATTGACAGGTAAGTATACGATTGAAGCGGAAAATCATGCTCTATCCAGTACCTCATTTTCAGTTGAGGAATATAAAAGGCCCAATTTTGTTGTTTCCTTCAATAACCAAACAGATGCGTTTCAACTGAATAAAGAAGTTAACCTTACGGGCAATGCTACTGCTTTTGCGGGCAATGCCATAAATCATGCAGCCGTAAGTTATACGGTTAAACAAATTTCAATGAATCCATTGAATGAATCAAGACGAATGTACTTCCCTACTCAAGAAGGAAAAATAATTGCAGAAGGGAAAACTTTTACTAATGATAAAGGATCATTTATTGTTCCATTCAACACCTCATTTGAATTATTGGATAGTTTAACAGAACTAATTAACGTAAACTATTCTATAACAGTGAGTATCACTGACTTGAATGGAGAAACCATCAGTAACAGCGCCTATATTACTGCAGCGAATTATGCTGGTAAAATAAGTATTGCGCCATTAGGCATTTTGGAGAAGAATGAGTTTAACGCCATTACCAGTAATTTTTTAAATCACTATGATATTCCACAAAAAGCATCCATTACTATTCGATTGCAAAAAGCAGTTGTTCCAGAAAAAATAATGAAGGGACGGTATTGGGATAAGCCAGATCAGTTTGTATTATCATCAACAGCATATGCCGCTTATTTCCCTAATGATGAATATGCAGATGAGCGAGATTACAAGAGTTGGGAATACCATACTATACCATTATCAGATTGCATTATTAACACCCAGCTATCTACTCATTTAAGTATTGACAACGCATTAATTGGTGCAGGGGTTTATAAAATTGAAGCCAGTACCATCGATTCATTTGGAAAAAAAATAGTTGCCAACGAATATGTATTGGTGTATGATCATCATAAGAGGACATTGCCGATGCCTTCTTATGATTTTGCAGTTCGCACAAATTATGAAGCACAACCTGGCGACACATTGCGATTATTGCATTTGAGTAGCATCCCGACTTCCGCGATTATTAGAAAAATAAAAAGAGGGATAAATGGAACAGAAGTATATAGCTATTTGAACTTAAACAAGATGGATGAAACCGTTTTTGTCATTTCGGAAAAAGATAGAGGCGGTATAATTGTTACAGATGCTTATGTATATGCAGGTCGAATATACACCAGGCAATACCAAATTAATGTGCCATGGATCAATAAACAGCTTCAAATAAAATACGGATCGCATAAAAATATGGTAGAGCCGGGAAGCAAAGAAAAGTATACGGTAGAGGTTACTGGTGCAGATGGGACCAGCAAAGTAGCAGAATTGCTCTGCAGTATGTATGATGCAAGTTTAGATAAGCTTACCCCAAATGAATGGCAGCTCCCTAATTTATGGGAACAGCAAATATTGGGGAATATGATATCTAGTAACTTGTTTATGAGTGCTCCCAACCGAGAATATTACCCTGTTGAAAATTATAAAGAAATTGAAACTTTTAGTTTTCCCGAATTATTGAGCACAGGTGAGGAAATATGGGATCAAAACAATATGGTTTGGATTAATGATACTATTATTCATGTTCGCGTACGAATGAAACCTAAAAAATCAGCTCTAAACGAAGTTGTTTATATGGGTAACAGAAGGAAGTCAACTAAATATTTTGCGTCTGCCGCAATTGAATTGGATAAAGCAATTAAAGAAGGAACCGTTAGACAAGAAGAAAGCTATGATAAAGTTTTTACACCAGTTGATATTAGTAGCCTTAAAAAGAGTGAAAGTGCAACAAACAGCAGCAGAATAGCTAATGAAAATGAAGAAA
>CANHJH010000067.1 GCA_947460365.1 Sphingobacteriia bacterium
AATCTCCCGATGAAATGGGCTATTATTGGGGAGGGTTTCAAGACGTAGATAAGCCATTTTATTTTATACCATATAATTATTACAAAACGTCTAAAGAAAATGCTGCAGGAAACCCAATCGATAAAACTTATTTTATCGGAAAAGATCGGTTAACAGATTTCGGTAAATCAAATATCGTAGGGATTCAAGGTTTATTGTGGAGTGAAAATGTACGTAGTGTTGCCATCATGGAATATCTGTTGTTGCCTAAATTATTGGGATTAGCAGAGCGCGCATGGGCCAAGGATCCTGAATGGGCAACAGAAAATAATCCAGAACAGTTTCAATTGAAGTATAATGACGCATGGTCATCATTTGTAAATACAGTTGGTAAAAGAGAATTGCCTAAACTAGATTATTATGCAGGTGGATTCAAATATAGAATACCTCCCGTTGGTCTGTCCCTTGTAGATGGAAAAGTATCCGCTAATTCGCAGTTCCCGGGATTAACTATTCGCTATACTACGGATGGTTCAGAACCTACTACTTCCAGTAAATTATATGAATCGCCCATAGATGATAAAAGGACTATTTCATTTAAAGCTTTCGATAGTAGAGGAAGAGGTAGCAGAACTACTAGTATCAACAATTAATAATTATTTATTTTTTATCAACATGAAACCTGTATTATTTTTCATCAGCTTACTAATTGCCGAGTTATCTATTGCTCAACTGAAGTTGCCATCATTTTTTGCTGATAACATGGTAATGCAACAGCAAAAAACCAATCGTATTTGGGGATGGGCTAAGCCGGGAGAATTGGTGTCTGTGGAGTTCAATAAAAATGTGTACAAGAGTTTTGCTAATGAAAACGGACAGTGGCAAATATATACTGAACCGGCTAATGCGGGAAGTGTTGGTTCGATGATCGTTAAATCTGGTAACGAACAAATTCAGTTCAACAATCTCTTATTGGGAGAGGTTTGGGTATGTAGTGGTCAAAGTAATATGGAGTGGAAAATGAATATGTTGGGTAATACCTATACCGATGAAATTAAATCAGCAGAGAATGATCAAATTAGATTTGTAGTGTTCAACAAATCATTTTCTAATACGCCTCAAAATAATGTAACCCTCGAAAAAAATTGGTCCAATATAAATCCATCTAATACCGGCGATTGCTCTGCAGTTGCTTATTGGTATGCTAAAAAATTGTATCAAGAACTTAAAGTGCCTATTGGGTTGGTGATTACGGCTTGGGGTGGAACTCCTGCAGAAGCATGGACGAGCTTTGAGGGTCTATCCGCTTTCTCCCATTATACCAATACGTTTGTTGAACAAATCAACCCACTAAAATTAAATGAGATCAATCGTCAAACACAATTGTTAGTTGAAAAATATCAGCAATCCATTCTCAAAAGTGAAGGGTTAATGAAGGAGCTGATTAAGCCTGAGTTCGATGACAGTAAATGGCCGGAAATGTATTTACCTAAACAATGGGAATTGCAAGGGTTTCCTAATATGGATGGAATCGTAGCATATAGAGTTCACTTCCAATTAACCGATGAACAAATAAAGGACGAAGCGGTTCTTCATTTACCTGCTATCGACGACAAAGACTCTACTTTTATCAATGGTATTTTTGTAGGAACAAATGGACAGTGGGATGCGTTGAGAAAATATAAAGTACCGGCGGGTATATTAAAGTCTGGCGACAATGTATTGGTGATTAAAGTGCAAGACGATGGCGGTGGGGGCGGAATAGATGCTTTGGACGATCGATTTAATTTAGTAGTCAACCAACAAACCATTCCGTTAAAGGGTAATGCAAAGTACACCATCATTGCTGCCAAAGAAGCCGTTGTTGGAGGTGTTGGAAATATTCAAAATCAGCCGGCTGTATTATTCAATGGTATGATTGCACCAATTTTGCCATTATCTTTCAGAGGCGTAATCTGGTATCAGGGTGAAAGCAATGCAGACAATCAAGATCGGGCAATTGAATATAATGCTCTGTTTCCAGCCATGATCAAAGACTGGAGAAATCAATTTACACAAGGCAACTTTCCTTTTTTATTCGTACAACTGTCTTCTTTTGGCCCTTTAAAAAATGAACCGGCAAAAAGTAATTGGGCTTTACTACGGGAAGCACAAACCAATGCACTTCAATTGTCCAATACCGGCATGGCCGTTACCACTGATGTGGGTAATCCGCAAAACATACACCCGGTATTAAAAAAAGAAGTGGGAGACAGGCTTGCTGCAATTGCGCTTAAATCATCCTATCATACCAATTCGCTGATTGCCAGTGGTCCTCAATTTAAAAGTGCGAAATTCAATAAAAATCAAGTAATACTTTCATTTACCAATGCCGATAACGGATTATTAATCAAAGGGAAAATGTTAAAACACCTTGCAATAGCAGGCTCAGATAAAAATTTCAGCTGGGGCGATGCCACCATTCAGGGAAATAAAATTATCGTTACACATAAAACTATTGCTCAACCCAAAGCAATTCGCTATGCATGGGCCGATAGCCCTATAGACGCCAATCTATTCAATAAAGAAGGATATCCGGCAGTTCCATTTAGAACGGATAATTGGTAGCCTATTATTTTAAGTTATCAATTCCGTAACATTGGGGTAACAATTCCGTAACATACCCCGTATAGTTTTGCAGTATTAAATATTAATACTGTGAAGAAGATTTTATTGTTTGTACTAATTATCGCAACTGCCAGTAACAACCTGTTTGCTCAAAAGGGGAAAATTTATGGGAAGGTTACAAATGCACGTAATGAAGGCATGGCAGGGGTTAGTATTCAAATTTCTGGTGATATTGTCGGTAAAACATTAACCGATGTAGATGGTAAATTTTCTATATCTATAGAAGTAGGAAAATCAATTAATCTTGCTTTTTCTTATGTTGGTTATAAAGAAAAAAGTATTGAAAATGTAAGCGCATCAAATGCATCCGATGCCTTGAACATTATTCTGGAAGAAGGGGGTAAATCCCTAGAAGGCGTTACCGTAAAATCAAGTGGAAGAGGTAATGCTAAAGCAGAAACAATCAATGCTTTAATTGCCTATCAAAAAAACACCAATACGGTAGCACAGGTAATTTCAGGAGAAGCTATCAGAAGAAGTCCCGATAAAAATACCGGTGAAGTGTTGAAAAGAGTACCCGGATTATCTATCATGGACGGGAAATACTTAGTAGTTCGTGGATTAGCCGATAGATACAATCAGGCTATGTTAAATGGTGTTTTAATGGGTAGTACTGAGCCGGATAGAAAAACATTCTCTTTTGATATATTCCCTTCGGCTATTGTAGATAACATCATAATTAATAAGGCCTTCACTCCTGAAATGTCGGGCGAGTGGGCAGGCGGATTAGTACAGGTAAACACCAATGATGTACCTGTTGCTAACTTTTTAAGTGTAGGTTTCGGTACTGGTTTTAATACACAAACCATTGGTAATGATTTCTATCAATACGAAGGCGGTAAACTAGATATATGGGGATTTGATGATGGATCAAGAGCCCTTCCAGATGGACTTCCTACCAAGTCTGTTTTTAATATGTACACGCAGGCCCAAAAAATTGAATTTGGTAAAAAGTTTCAAAACATTTGGTCTGCCGATAAAACAGCTAACAACACTACTGATTTGTTGGGTAAATCATTTAAATTAAATGGTGGATTTACCACTCCTTTGGGTAAAAACAACAAATTTGCAGGTGTATTTGCATTAAATTATGCGTACTCACCAAAAAGAGCAGAGTTCGAAAATAGAATTTTTTCAATTGCTAATAATTTAGCCAGTGTCAACTTCGACTATTTTAATCAAAAATATTCAAAAGATGTGTTATGGGGGGCTTTAGCTAATTTTACCCTTCAGTTGGGAGCGAATCATAAAATTGCTATCAAAAATATTTTAAACGTTAATACAACTGATTACACTACTTTAAGAACTGGTAAAGACTTCGAATCTAATTCTATCGATGGAGATAATATCAAAGCAACGGAATTAGCCTTTAAAGCCAACACTTTTTTCAATACGCAAATTTCTGGTGATCATTCTTTACCAAATAAAACTAAATTACATTGGTTCGGTAGCTTTCAAATCTTAGATCAATATATTCCAGATCAGCGTCGGCTACAGTATAATCAAGATGATCCAACTAATCCCGCATCTCCATATACTTTGCTGGTAAGCTCTTCTAAATCATCTCAAAAAAGCGGTAGTCGTTATTATGGCTCACTAAGCGATTACAATTATACTGCCGGTGGAGATCTTAACAGAAATTTCACCCTCAATGGAAATGTTCAGAGTGTAAAAGCAGGTTATTTCTTTCAAGTAAAAGATCGCTTATTCGACTCTCGTCCTTTTGCCATTTACTTGCCTGTTAACAATCCTACATTAAAACATTTGCCGCAAGACCAAGTGTTTAATTCAGAAAACTTTGGCGATGGTTACAATGATAAATTTGCTTTCAATGAAATATATGATATCCGATACAGGTATATGGCTAATTCGATTTTAAATGCAGGATTTCTTCAATTCGATAATCAGTTGTTCAACAATAGAGTTAGAATGGTGTGGGGTTTGCGTATAGAAGATTACGACCAATTGGTAGGAAGTGTAAATCCTAAAGATCCTCGTTTTGTACATGTACAAAAAACAGATTATTTACCCGGTCTTAATTTAACGTATAAACTAAATAATCAAACAAACTTTCGTTTATCAGGTTCTCAAACAGTTATTCGCCCGGAGTTTAGAGAGTTAAGTTCCTTTTCATTCTTTGATTTTGATTTAGGTGCAACGGTTACAGGTAATCCTAGTCTTCAACGTACTAAAGTATCTAACGCCGATTTTCGTTATGAAGTTTATCCTCGCTCTGGAGAATTGTTTACCGCAGGGGTATTTTACAAATACTTCGAGAGTCCTTCTGAATTATACTTTAATAATACTGGTGCAGGAAGTTCTGGCACTTTCAACTACATATCTCCAGACTATGCATATAGCTATGGTGCTGAATTAGAGTTCCGTAAGAAGTTAGATTTTTATCAACCACTTAATAATTTTACACTT
The DNA here is from genome assembly GCA_947460365.1 of Sphingobacteriia bacterium. Lineage (GTDB taxonomy): Bacteria > Bacteroidota > Bacteroidia > Chitinophagales > Chitinophagaceae > Sediminibacterium. The sequence continues at coordinate 5,074 of CANHJH010000067.1, forward strand.
CAGGGAAATCTTGCTTATATCTATAATAGAGTTGCTGCATTAGATAGACCTATGCAAGGTCAAAGTCCTTATTTAATTAACCTGGGCTTACAATATGATGTTGAAAAATTAGGCTTAAACACTACCGTATTATTCAATAGAATTGGCAGAAGAATTTATTATGTGGGAGGTAGTGATATACCTCCGGTATGGGAAGCGCCTCGTTCTTTAATTGATTTACAGATAGCTAAAAAAGTATTGAAAAACAAAGGAGAAATTAAGTTAAATATTGCTGATCTATTAAATCAGGAAGCAATCTTTTATCATGACATCAATGATAATGGAAAATTTAATGCTGGTGTTGATGCCCTTGCAATCAGAAGAACATACGGTACAAATGTTAGCATCACTTTTGGATACAAAATCAAGTAAAAAGTTAAAAGTAAAAATTCAAAAATAAAATTCAAAAAATAAACTTCAAAAATAAAAATTCACGAAAATGAAAAAGGTATTCATCCTTATTGCTTTAGTTGGTTCAATAGCAACCGGCTGTAGAAAAATTGAAGTAGATGGCGGAACTACTACCACTACGGTGACAACAGAAGACAACCCCATTTTAGAAGGTAGAATTATTGCTAGCAGAACCCTACGTGCTGGTACTACCTACAAATTGCGTGGTATAGTTTATGTTACGAGTGGAGCCATTTTAACAATCGAGCCTGGAACAAAAATTGTAGGCGAAGCGGGAAAAAACGGCGCCTTAGTAATTACCCGTGGTGCTAAAATCGTTGCAGACGGTACTGCAGATAAACCAATTGTATTTACATCAGAAGAAGCCGTTCCTGCTAGAGGTAATTGGGCTGGTTTGGTAGTTTTAGGACAAGCACCAACCAACGCTTCTTTTAATGGTGCAGATGGTATTGGTGAAATAGAAGGCGGGATTAATAACTCGGATGGTCTTGGATTATACGGGTTAGGTATGAGTTCTAACATAGCTGATAATAGTGGTATTCTCCGTTATGTTCGTATTGAATATGCCGGATATGCATTTTTACCAGATAAAGAAGTGAACGGGTTAACCTTAGGTGGAGTAGGTAACCAAACTATTGTAGACCATGTACAGGTATCTTATGCCAACGATGATAGTTTTGAGTGGTTTGGAGGATCGGTAAATTGCAAACACATCATTGCTTACAGAGGATTAGATGATGACTTTGATTCTGATAATGGTTTCAATGGTAAAATACAATTTGGTATTGCAATGCGTGACCCACAGGTTGCGGATATTTCTAGAAGTGAAGCTTTTGAGTGCGACAACGATGCAAATGGTTCTGACAGAAAAACTTACTTAAATGCTATCCCCGTAAGTGCTAACAATCCGGTTGCAATATTGCCGACCAAAACATCTGCGGTGTTCAGTAACATGACATTGGTTGGGCCTTATAGCACACCTACTACAACAGTTAGTACGTATTATTTAGCTGGTGCACAAATACGTCGTAACGCTGAGCAAAGCATTTACAATTCTGTTTTTGTTGGTTGGTCTGATGGTATTACTAGTGGCTTGTTGATAGATGGAAATAAAGGTATTCCTACCGATTTAAATCTTGCACCTTCCGGTGGTTTAAATTTCCAAAACAATATCATTGCTGGTACTGTTGCAAATGCAGTTAAATATGCAGCAAGTACCACTGCTCCAACTGGCGCAACAACCTCTTCTATTACTGCATGGGTAAAAACAGCTTCTTTTAACAATAGCTTGTTGGAAACCAATGAGGCTGCGGGTTTAACTAATCCTTTTACACTTGCTACTCCAGATTTTAATCCTAGCAGTGCTGCTGCTGCCGCGGCAACTGGCGCAGCTTTTACTGACGCTAAGTTAAAAACTAAAACAAGCAATGTAGATGATTTTACTGTAGTAACGTATAAAGGTGCTTGCGCTGTAGGCGATACTTGGTGGAAAACCTGGACTAAATTCAACTAAAATTATTTCAATAAATTAAAAAATCATAGAAGCTGTACTAGTTTGGTGCAGCTTCTATTGTCATTTAATAATTATTTATGATAAAGACTAATTTGCTATTACTGTTGTGCACTTGCGTGCTAATTTTATCGTGCAACAACAACAATAACAACCTTGCAGATCAGCCATCAACTCTAACGAAGCCGGCAGTACCTATAAATCCTATTGATGATAAAATCCAAAAAGAGTCGGCATTAAAGCAATTCAATGCATTAGAAAAATTATTGGATAACCAAAATTATCGGTTAGTCAAAAATAAAGACACCAGTTATATTTATTTTAGTAGAGTGAATAAATTTATCATCAATATCTACCAGTATAAAATGATACATGGAGATTCAGCTCAATTAAAATTAGATACCATTCAATTAAATGCACAAAATAAACTGATTTGGAAGTGGAAAGATACGTTGATGGAATTAACCAATGCTACTGAGTTTGCAGCTAAGTTTACGTCAGCAACCTCAAATAATTTCACCATTCAGTTGAACCGCCAAACTACTAACATCTTGTTATTAAAAGAAGGCAACAGCGAACCTATTCAACTTCGCCAAACAATTACCCTCAGCGATTTCTTAATCAAAAGTTATTACGATTTCCAACATGGAACAAAACTAGCTAACGAAAAATAGGTATACAATGCAATGAATAAACGCATCCTGATTTAAGCATTGTATTACACCGTAGTATTTTTAAAATTCACACTAATCTTGCAGGTTAGGTTGGCGCATCGGCAGCATTAACCAAAAAACAAACGAAATGGATGCAGTTTTCATCCCCCAATTAAAATAGTAACTTTAATAATAAATTAGGGATAAGTTGAATATTCAGGTTGGGGTGAAAACAAAGACTGGAGTGCAGTGTTTTGGTGTTGGCGGTGACAAATTTTGCTATGAAAACTAAATTTTGCTAACCGCCAAATGCCTTCGATGCGACTTGACTTTTTTGTTACTTTTTGTGTTAAGACAAAAAGTAAAATTATGCTTTACCAATTCGCAAACTGGTCTTTATTTAATCTTTCAGGTTCTGTTAATGGTTTTTTCTTCCAATCTGGTTCATACTGTACAAACCAACTCAGCCACAAACTTCGCGACAAGCGCATTAAAACGGGTTGTAAAACCACTAGGATTAAAATATTTGTTCCTAACCAATAAAATATCCGGTTGTCATCAATAGCAAAACTTAATCCTATGAGTACTTTCCATGCAATAAAAGTTGCAACTGTTAAAGCTACAGTCAATGCATAGCTTACATAACCAGTTCCATAATAAAAACCTACTTCAATTTCTGTGGGTTGTTGGCAAACAGGGCAATGCTCATTCATCAACATATTATCCTTGCCGTATGCCTTATTCGATTTAAATATCTTACCCTCCCTACATCTCGGACAGCGATTCGAAATAGAACTAAACGGGTATATTTTATTTAAATTCATCATTATTCGGTTGGTTGTTCAAAATTTAGATAACCTATCAATAGGAAAATCTACTATCATTCATTTACGCTTCGTGGTTCTCAATAACGGTTTCCATTTTAAAACTTCTGGAACCCTTTACTAAAATATACGTGTTGCTGAAGTTTTGTGCTTCATACCATTCTTTTGCCTGAGCAGCATGCTCAAAATATAAATAAGGGTGGTTAATTTTACTGAAATCGCCACCAACCAACACTACCGTATGCCATGGAAATTGCTGAATTAAAGTTATCAATGATTCATGTTCAGCTATACTTTCTTCGCCTAATTCCATCATTGCGCCAAGAAGTAAAACTTTTTTATCTGCTTTAATAGATGCAAAATTTTCAATAGCAGCCTTCATACTAGATGGGTTGGCATTGTATGCATCTAAAATAATACGATTGCTTCCTTGCTCAATGAGCTGTGATCTGCTGTTAGACGGATCATACTGCTCAATGGCATTTTTTATTTTTTCATCTGGAACGCCAAAGTGTTTACCAATGGCTGCAGCACATAAAACATTTGGTAAATTATAATCGCCTACTAATTGTGTGTTAATTTGATCAATAGATAGACCAGAAGTTATTTTTACTTGCAAAAATGGTTCGTTAGTAATAATTTTTCCTTGCACAATACCATTAGATTCACCATAAAAAACCTTGTTTTTAAGCTTAGCACTCATCGGTAAAAGGTAATCTAGGTCGGCATTTATAAAGGCAGTGCCATCTGTTTTTGCTAAGTAATCATATAATTCTCCCTTTCCTTTTCTCACACCTTCCATTCCTCCAAAACCTTCCAAATGAGCTTTGCCACAGTTTGTAATTACACCGTATGTGGGCAATGCATAAGCACAATAACGCTCTATCTCTTTTTGATGGTTAGCACCCATCTCCAAAACAGCCATTTCTGCATCTTCCTTTTTTATGCCTAATACAGTGAGGGGCAAACCTATTTGGTTGTTTAAATTCCCCTGCGTGGTGTATGTTTTAAAATGAGATGACAGTACCGCATGTATTAATTCCTTACTGGTTGTTTTACCGTTACTTCCCGTTATGGCAATAATCGGTATATGTAATTGATCTCTGTGGTATTTGGCAAGTTGCTGTAAAGTAGTTAATACATTATCCATTAGTATAATTCTATTGTTATTGCTAGTTAAAGGTTCGTCTACTATTACGTATGCTGCACCCAAATCCAGTGCCTGTTGCGCAAAAAGGTTCCCATTATAATTCGGTCCCTTTAAAGCAAAAAAAAGATCATCTTTCTTTATTTTCCTTGTATCAGTCTGTACCGAAGGATACATCTTATAAATCTCGTATAGTTCAGAAATTTGCACAGTATTTTTTGCAAAAATACTCATTAAAGTATTAATTCATTCAACTTTAATGAGTATTTGCAATATATATTTTAAAAAGTATATATATAATTATTCCCCTATATTAAATATTACCCCTAACCGGAGTGTATTGCTTAGTGGGTTCCTGTTCACCCCGGCGCCAGAAGGAATCAGATAGGAGATGTTTACATTCATAAAATCCAGATTAAAGCCCGCACCAGCAGAAAAATATCGTCGGTTGCCCCTAGACTTATTCTCATAAAAATACCCGGCTCTTAAAAAGAATTTATCGTCATAGCTGTATTCTGTACCCATAGATAACTGAAAATTATTTACCTGATTACTGCCATCATTAAATGATTTAAACCAACTAGAAACCACACTCGATGATCGGTATTCAGCTAAATTAGCAGAATCTTTAGTATAATCTCCTGTTACAGAAGGGGTTACGGGTACCAGTAATTTATTTACGTCTAAGGCAAAACTAATTTTGTTTACTTCATCTATTGGAGCTGCATAAGCCATTCCAATACCTAAATTCGCTGGCAGATAGTCCTTATTTCTAGAATCGTTCGTATAACCTATTTTAGTTCCTAAATTAGAAAGTACTACTCCCCAGCTTAAGCCCCTTCCATCTTTATTTAAGCCGTTGTAGAATATAGACACGTCACCGGCCATCGCATTTCCGGCCCGGTAAACAACACCGGTACCTACATCACCCACCACTAAACGCGAGTTAATATAGCGCAAAGCTACTGCAACACTCATTTTTGAATTAATTAAACGCGTATACCCCGCGTCAATGGAAAACTCACTGGGACGAATATTGTTCAACACATTCCCCGAAAAATCGGTTAATTGAATATTTCCCAAACTAAAAAAACGAAGGGAAGAGGAGATCGCACTGTTCTCATCTAATTTATGATAACCGGCCATACTGGCTAAATACACATCCGTTAATCCTAAATCTCTAAGCCATGGCGTATAGTTAACAGCAATACTGGTTTTCTTTTTAGCAAAAGCAATTTTAGATAAGTTCCAAAATGGTGCATTGGTTTCAGGTGAAGTTGCAATGGCAGCATCTCCCATACCACCAGCACGCGCATCGGGCGAAATTCTTAGAAACGGAACAGCAGTTGATATAATATTGATTGAATCTGTTTGAGCAACCACCCCTGCAGTAGATGTAATACAAACAACGAGCAATAAAGAAATTTTCTTCAAATAAATTTGCATATTGATTTAAATTTTAATTGTTGAGCTGTATCCTGTTTTTGACTAACTAGCTTATTAAAGAAACAATGAATTGCATCTCTACATAATAAACCTTAGTAAAGCTTTTAATACAACCGATAAAATAATTAAGTAAAATTTAAACCATCCATTTTTTTTATAGAAGTAATAGCTGACCGGCACTTTGAACTTGCTGGCCATTTGCAGCTACAATAATACGGTAAAAATACAATCCATTCACTAATTTTCTTCCATTATTATCCTCTCCATTCCAATAAATTTCCACATTTC
>CANHJH010000068.1 GCA_947460365.1 Sphingobacteriia bacterium
TGCCATGAAATTAACCGGCGAAACAACCACTACCATTTCTGCATTATCGGAAGGCATATTTTGGGATTTCAACACCAACACCATTTCAGCTGATGTAATCAACTATTTTGGATTTGATCAAACACTTTTCCCCAATATTCAACCACTGTTTTCAACCCATGGAAATATCACCAAAGGGGTTGCAGAAAAATTATCACTTCAACAAAAGGTAACCATCACTTATAAGGCAGGAGACCAACCCAACAATGCCTTGTCGCTAAATGTATTAGAACCGGGCGAAGTGGCTGCTACTGCCGGGACTTCGGGGGTAATATACGGCGTTTCTGATCAACTAAAATACGACCCCCAATCAAGGGTAAACAGTTTTGCGCATGTAAACTATACCGCTGAAGTGTTAAGAATAGGTGTATTGCTTTGCATCAATGGAGCAGGTATTTTTAATAGATGGACAAAAGATTTATTGGGCAACGCCCACAGCTATAACGAATTGAATGCCGCAGCAGAAAAAACAGCTCCCGGTGCATCCGGTCTTTTTGCCTTGCCATTCGGAAACGGTGCAGAAAGAATGTTGGGCAATAAAATGGTAAATAGTCATTTTGCCAACATCAATTTCAATCAACATAGTCCGGCACATATGTACAGAGCTGTGCAAGAAGGGGTGGCTTTTGCCATGCGCTATGGCTTAGATATTATGCGGGAGAATGGCCTCCAACCAACAGTGGTAAGAGCCGGTCAAGCAAATTTGTTTTTAAGTAAAGTTTTTTCACAGGCATTCGCTAGCGTAAACAATATTTCGATCGAGTATTATGATGGAGATGGTAGCTACGGAGCAGCTATTGGGGCAGGAATTGGAGCAGGCATATTTGCAAATACATCCACCGCATTTGCAAACAGAAAAAGCACCAATATTATTGAGCCAAAATATATAAGCGAATACAATGATTTATACCCTCAATGGAAAGAACAACTAGAAAAGCATTTGTAAAAACAAAAATATACTTACATTCAACTATAATTTAAAAACATGTCAATTATAACAGGAAAAACCGAATTCTTTAAAGGCATCGGTCAAATTAAATTTGAAGGATTACAGTCTGATAATCCATTGGCGTATAGATGGTACGATGAAAATAAAGTAGTAGCAGGCAAAACCATGAAAGAACACCTTAGGTTTGCATGCGCATACTGGCATAGCTTCTGCGGAAGCGGTGCAGATCCATTTGGTGAGCCTACGCATTTATTTCCCTGGAACGAAAAAAGCGATCCGATAGAAAGAGCAAAAGATAAGGCAGATGCCGCTTTTGAATTTATAACCAAATTAGGATTGCCTTATTATTGTTTTCATGATGTAGATGCCGTTGATTTTACCAATGACGTTGCAGAAAATGAAAAACGTTTAGCAGCCATTACCGAATATTTATTACAAAAGCAAAAAGACAGCGGAGTAAAATTATTATGGGGAACAGCTAACTTGTTTTCTAACAGACGCTATATGAATGGGGCAGCTACCAATCCGGATTTTAGTGTGCTCGCACATGCAGGCGCTCAGGTTAAAGCAGCTTTAGATGCAACTATAGCTTTAGGCGGCGAAAATTATGTGTTCTGGGGTGGTAGAGAAGGGTATATGAGTTTACTTAATACCAACATGAAAAGAGAGAAAGATCATCTTGCTAAATTTTTACATACCGCAAAAGACTACGCACGTAAAAATGGCTTCAAAGGTAAATTTTTCATCGAACCAAAACCTTGTGAACCTTCTAAGCATCAATACGATTACGATTGTGAAACCGTTATAGGATTTCTTCGTCAGTATGATTTGTTGAACGATTTTAGCTTAAATATTGAAGTAAACCATGCAACACTAGCCGGACATACCTTTACACATGAACTACAAGTTGCAGCAGATGCCGGTTTGTTAGGTAGTATGGATGCCAATAGAGGCGACTATCAAAACGGATGGGATACCGATCAATTCCCCAATAACATCAATGAATTAACCGAAGCTTTATTGATTATTTTAGAAGCCGGTGGATTTAAAGGTGGCGGTATCAACTTCGATGCCAAAATAAGAAGAAACTCAACCGATCCGCAAGACTTATTTGATGCTCATATTGGTGCTATGGATGTTTTTGCTAGAGCATTGGTAACTGCCGATAAAATAATCAGTGAATCCGACTATCAAAAGATCCGCTCCAATAGATATGCTTCTTATGATGCAGGTAAAGGTAAAGATTTTGAAAACGGCACATTAACGTTAGAAGATTTAAGAGCCATTGCTATTGAGGGAGGAGAACCGGCTACTATAAGCGGTAAGCAAGAATTTATTGAAAACTTAATTAACCGCTATATTTAATTCTCTTGTCGATCAATAAAAAGAGCCATCTTTTATATAAAACAAATCCCTCCATGTAAACATGGAGGGATTTGTTTTTAGGAATATGCAACCTTGATTCTTTTGTATAAATAAATTATTCTACGCCTAATTCATCCACAAAAATCCAAGCTTTGCCGCCATTGCCGGCATGCCATGCTGGACAAACACCCACATTTTTAGCTTTGATTTTTACATAACGGGCAGTTGCAGTTTTTTGTAGTATTAATTTTTTACTTTCTGTTTGTGTATTAAGCTCATTTGGCAATGGTTCACTCACTTCACCTAATGAACTAAAATTGGTACCATCTGAAGAAATAGTCACACTAAAGTTTGATGGCAAGAAAATCCAATCTCCCTGGCGTTGTAAAAATGATCCAAACACTGTATTAAAGGTTTTTTCAGCACCTAAATCCAACACCACTTCTAAATCCTTTCCCTCAAAACCCATCCAGTTTTTATGAAAATTGCCCGGATCAGAAAATAGACCATCCACCAGCGTAACTGGACCTAATGCCGCATATTGGCTGGAATAGGTAGATTTTAAATCCAATGCATATTTACCTTTTAATACATTCACTAAAGCAACATCACTCCACATTTTACCTGAATTGCGCGCAATAGCTTTGATGGTTGTAGTAGCGGAAATTTCAATAGGCTTTGTATACAAAGTGGCACTTGATGTTGGGTTACTGCCATCCAAAGTATAACGAATAACTGCATTTTTTTCGGTAGAAGTTATCGGCACCGATGCAACTTGATTGGCAATAACTTTTGTCTTGTTCATCGTTTCTTCAGCTGAACCAATTTGCGGAACAGCCGATAAGTTTTGAGGAGTGCCCGTTAGTTTAAATACATACACATCAGAAGCTTGCGGAGTGTAGGATAAATTACTTGGAATATTTACTACAATACCTTCAGGCGTATCCTTCCAGGTTAGCTTTTGGTTAGAACCTAGCAAACTGATGGTTGATCCGGCTTTGGGCTTTATTTTTCTCAACAATAAATTGTTGCCCGGAAAACCATTCACATAAACATATACTTCTCCTTTTTTATTAGCAGCATAGCGTATTCCTTCGCCTTCGCTAAAATACTTCCAGGTAGTTAATCCATACACCGCTTCATTATTAACTTTAAACCAATCCCCAATTTGCTGTAAACGCAAAATACTGGTATCGGGGAAAAGTCCTTGTGCAGTTGGTCCGATGTTAAGTAAATAGTTACCCCCTTTTGAAATAATGTCTACTAAATTCCAAACCAATTGATTGGCAGATTTCCAATGCTGATCGTTTTTATTAAATCCCCAATGATTATTCATCGTCATGCAACTTTCCCAATCGTTGTCGTTTTTCTCTTCTAATATCTCCTGCTCCGGCGTACCAAAATCTCCTGCACCGGCTTTATTATTCATGCCCTGCATACCATTACGTCCTTTGCTTACTCTGTTATTTACAATTAAATCGGGCTTTAAGCTCAATAACCAATTGTATAACGAATCCCCTTTTGAGGTAGTCCACTCCTCTACCCACTCCCCATCAAACCATAAAACAGCAGGGTCGTAGGTAGTAACCAATTCTTTTAAACAAGGCTTGAGATAGTCATTGGTATAAGTGTCGATGTTTTTCTTATTTTCATCTGGATGATGCCAATCCATAATGGAATGATACATGCAAAATTTAATACCATATTTTTTACAAGCCACGCTAAGCTCCTTCATAATATCTCGCTTAAAGGGCGTACGATCCATTACGTCATAATCAGAAACCTTGCTATCCCATAAACAAAATCCATCATGGTGTTTAGAGGTAATAACTATGTATTTCATTCCTGCATTTTTGGCCATTTTTACCCATTGCTCTGCATCAAATGAAGTAGGGTTAAATTCAGCAGCATATTTCTCATATTCTGCAATGGGTATGTTGGCGGTATTCATAATCCATTCTGCGTGGTTTTTATCGCCCTTATATTCGCCGGCAGGAACAGCGTATAACCCCCAATGAATAAACATACCAAACTTAGCATTACGCCACCAACCCATACGGGCATCTTTATTGATTTGCTGAGCAAATGCAGTTTGCAGCAAACACAGCAGGAATAAAAAGGAAAGGATTTTTTTCATGTTTTTTAAACTTTTGAATTTTAAATTTTTTAGTTGATATACTTACTTTGTTTGTGGCTTTTAATTTTGACTTTTTAACGTTGTGTGGTAAACTTACTTAATTTTTATGGAGTGGTATACAAATTTTTAACCCGATTCATTTAATATAAGTTCTACTGCAAATTTTACTTTAAATAAAATCTGTATCTTCCAATATTAATAGCTTTACTAACAGCTTTAATATACCAAAATTTAACACTCAAAAAACGCTCCAATGAATCAACTACATAATATAGATTATCTCGTTTTTCTATTTTATTTCATCATCGTATCTGGATATGGATATTGGATTCATCAAAAGAAAAAGAAAGCAAGTACCACGGCTTCGCACGATTATTTTTTGGCAGAAGGTTCTTTAACCTGGTGGGCAATTGGCGCTTCTTTAATTGCTTCCAATATATCTGCAGAGCAGTTTATAGGGATGAGTGGATCGGGCTTTAAAATGGGCTTAGCCATCGCAACGTATGAGTGGATGGCCGCGGTGTCTTTAATCATTGTAGCCATATTCTTTATTCCGGTGTACCTTAAAAATAAAATCTATACCATGCCGCAATTCTTAAATCAGCGGTATAATGGAACAGTAAGTATGATTATGGCGGTGTTTTGGTTGTTGTTGTATGTATTAGTAAATCTTACTTCTATACTATATTTAGGCGCATTGGCTATCAATAGTATTTCAGGAATCAGCATTACGGTTTGTATGTACGGATTGGCCATATTTGCCATCTTCATCACACTGGGCGGAATGAAAGTAATTGGCTATACCGATGTGCTGCAAGTGTTTTTCTTGGTATTAGGCGGATTGGTTACAACGTATTTAGCATTGAATATGGTATCTGAATTTTATGGAGATACCGGCGTCATTAAAGGGTTTACTTTATTAACCCAAAAGGCCAACACCCATTTTCACATGATCTTGCATGAAGACAATGCAAGTTATATGGACTTACCGGGTTTAACTGTTTTAATAGGAGGTATGTGGATTGTGAATCTTAACTATTGGGGATGTAATCAATATATTACACAACGTGCATTAGGCGCCGATTTAAAAACTGCACGCAGTGGAATTTTATTTGCCGCATTCTTAAAATTACTGATGCCGGTAATTGTAGTGCTTCCGGGTATTGCAGCCTATGTATTGTATAAAGATGGTAGTTTACAAACAGAAATGCTACAAAATGGAGAGCTAAACCCCGATCGTGCTTATCCGGTATTACTCAACTTATTGCCTGTTGGTTTAAAAGGTCTGGCATTTGCAGCCTTAACAGCTGCCATCGTTGCTTCATTGGCCGGTAAAGCAAATAGTATTGCCACTATTTTCACCTTAGATATTTTCAAAAAGAAAATTCAACCAGATGCAACCGAAGAAAAACAAGTAAAAATTGGAAAGATTACTGTTGTGGTAGCTATGATTTTGGCCGTTATTATTGCACCTTTAATGGGTATCGATAAAAAAGGCGGATTCCAATATATACAAGAGTATACTGGCTTTGTATCACCGGGAATTTTTGCCATGTTCATCATGGGCTTCTTCTGGAAAAAAACATCTTCTAATGCCGCACTTTTTGCTACAATTGGTGGATTTGTATTGTCGATTGTTTTCAAATTTTTACCGGCTATAGCCAATTTATCGTTCTTGGCATCTTCTGGTTTTGCCAAAGCAAACGATAAAGGTGTTTATGAAATTCCATTTTTAGATAGAATGGGATTTGTGTTTTTGATTAGCGTAATTGGAATGATTATTATTAGTTGGTTAGATGAAAAACGTGGCAAGAAAAGCAATGGTTTAGAAGTAGATGGATCGATGTTTAAAATGAATCCCGCATTCTTAGCCGGCGTTGTTTTAATACTTGGAATCATTACTGCTTTATATACTATTTTCTGGTAGTAGTAGGAGATTGAATAGCTAAATTAAAAATGCAGCGAGGTTTATTTTAATAAATTTCGCTGCATTTTTAATATACTTAACAACAAACTAGTGTTTAAATAATCAATAGTACCTGAGTCCAATTCTGTCTATCCCTGCTTCCGCACATACTTCGTTAAAATCACAATCACCTGACCTTCAATTTTTCCTTCAATCTGTTCAGTATTATCTTCCACCAAACGAATATTTTTTACCACAGTTCCCATTTTAGCATTAAGCGTAGAGCCCTTTACATCCAATGATTTAGTAAGCACAACACTGTCGCCGCTTTGTAAAACGGTACCATTGCTGTCTTTATGTAAATCAACGCTGCCATCATTTTCATGATCGCCGGTAGCTTTAGCCCATGCCAAACGATCGTCCTCTAAAAACAACATATCTAATTGATCAGCTGCCCAACTTTCCGCTCTCAATCTATTCAACATGCGCCATGCAACCACCTGTACCGCAGGTACTTCACTCCACATACTTTCTACCAAACACTTCCAATGATTACCGTCTAAAGCAGCTTTTTTATCGATTTGCGCAATACAAGTATTACACGCAATTAAACTATTTTCTTCATTGCTATTATCTTGTGGCTGTACTTCATACATTTTTACTTGTTCTGTTGAACCACATAATTCACATTTGTTTTCACTTCTTTTGAGGAGTAAGTCTTCCAGTTTCATATAGCTATTATTGAAGGCGCAAGTTAATTAAAATATACAGGCTGTTATAATATGTCACATTCCTGTGAATTCATATTGCTGTATCTTTAAGTTTTAATTGTACACGCATGAAACATATCATCTACTTTTTATTTACTTGTTTAAGCATCCAGCTTGTTGCTGCGCAGGAACTCCAACCAAATCCCAATAAAAAAATAATTACTGCCGAGGCTTCTTGCGGGCAATGTAAATTTGAATTAAAGGGCAAATCCTGTGACCTGGCCGTTCGAATAAACGGTAAAGCCTATTTTGTTGATGGCACTAAAATAGATGACCATGGCGATGCACATGCTGCTGAAGGGTTTTGTAATGCCATCCGAAAAGCCACTGTTCAGGGAGAAGTAGTGAATGATCGTTTTAAAGCCACTTACTTTAAATTATTACCCATTGAAACTACACCGGCCATCCATCAATAATTCACCACCAACCGATCATTAATTTTACGCCAGAATATCCATTATATGCAATCTGTTAAAAACATCATTTTCGATTTAGGGGGTATTTTTCTCAACATCAATTACCAGTTAACCGAACAGGCATTTAAAGAGTTGGGAATTCCCGATTTTACCAGCATGTTCAGTCAGCATCATTCAAATGAATTGTTTGAATTATTAGAAACAGGTAAACTTTCTCCGGATGATTTTTATGAAATTTTTAGAAAAGAAAGCGGCACCAACCTATCCAATCAGCAAATAAAAAAAGCGTGGAATGCATTGCTGCTCGATTTTCCGCCAGAACGCATACAGTGGTTAGAAAAAATAAAAGAACAGTACCATATTTATTTATTCTCTAATACCAACCAAATACATTACGATCAGTTTATGGAGGATTTTAGTGCTGCGTATCCCGATAAAGACTTTAACAGTTATTTTATAAAAGCTTATTACTCGCAAACATTGGGTTTAAGGAAACCATATGTGGCATCGTATCAAAAAATTATACAAGAACAAAACTTAGTAGCTGCAGAAACGCTTTTTATAGACGATACCATTAAAAATATAGAAGGGGCAAAGCAAGCAGGTTTACAAACGATTCATTTGGTGCATCCCCAAACTGTAATAGACTTAACCATATAACTACCCCATTACCCATTATCAATTGTCAATTATTTTACTTCCTCAAAATCAATATAATCGGCCTTCTTTGGCGCATCGTTAGACTGGCTGGTAGCGGATTGATTAGTAGTTTGTTGTTGGAACGGCGCTTGATTGGATGAATAACTAGATTGCTGCTGCTGCATTTCAGCCATTTTTCTCTTTAACTCCCCCGCAGTTTTGCTAATCGGAATAACCAATTCAAAAATAAATCTGTAGGCTAAATAAAATAAAAAGCTCCAAATAATAATCTTAAACATAATGCTGTAAAAATACCAAGAATAGGCGTATTGGCATGTTAAAATGAATCAAAAAAAGGATAAATGGCAAAAATTTGGTAGATAACCTATTCTTTTTGTATATTTGCATTAACAAAGAATCAATTGAGGGGAACGACTATCGTTCCCCTCTCTTTTTAAATATGGCATTAGATCCGAACATTTCTACAATCGAACAAATGCTTAACAGCATTTTGGCTGAAGAGCCCGAATATTTTTGCGTATCAGTTACCATTAAACCTACCAATAATATCAAGGTTTTTATTGATGGCGATGAAGGCATTAAAATTGAGCGTTGTGTGTACTTTAACAGACAACTCTACAAATTAATTGAAGAAGCAGGTATATATCCCGAAGGCGATTTTTCTTTAGAAGTTTCCTCTCCGGGTATCGATGAACCATTGAAATTACATCGCCAGTATAAAAAGAATATTAGCAGAAATATTGAAGTAGTTTTTAATGATGACACCCTGCAGGAAGGCCTTTTAGAGGACGTTACTGAGCACGACATCATCCTTAAAAGAACCACCGGTAAAGGCAAAAAAGCAGTAACCGAGCAAGTCGTTATACCATTCAACAATATAAAATCAACAACCGTTCAAATTAAATTTTAGCAGACATAAAAAAACATCGTTATGGCCAGTATCAATCTTATAGAGGCGTTTCAGGAGTTTAAGGATGATGAAAAAATAGATCGTCCCACGATGATGAAAGTGGTAGAAGATGTATTTAAAACATTACTCCGTAAAAAATACGGAAGCGATGACAACTTCGACGTAATTGTTAATGCCGAAAAAGGTGACCTTGAAATTATCCGCCGCCGTATGATCGTAGAAGATGGGGAGGTAAATGATCCTTTAGCAGAAATTGCTTACACCGATGCAGCTAAAATTGAACCGGATTTTGAAGTAGGTGAAGAATTATACGAGGAAGTAGACATCTTAGATTTCGGACGTCGTGCCATTCTTGCCGCAAAGCAAACCTTGGCAAGCCGTATCAATGATTTGAAGAAAAACGTTCTTATTAAGAAATATGACGATAGAATCGGTGAAATCATCAGTGCCGAAGTTTATCAGGTATGGAAAAAAGAGGTTTTATTAATTGATGAAGAAGGAAATGAACTGATTCTTCCTAAATCAGAACAAATCCCTCAAGATTACTTCAAAAAAGGCGAAAATATCCGCGCAGTAATCGCTCGCGTTGATATGAAGAATAATAACCCGGTAATTATACTATCCAGAACAAGTCCACTGTTTTTAGCTAAATTGCTGGAAATTGAAGTGCCCGAAATTTTTGATGGTTTAATTTCTATCAAGAAAATCGTTCGTGATCCCGGAGATCGTGCTAAAGTAGCTGTGGAGTCTTACGACGATCGTATTGATCCGGTTGGAGCTTGCGTAGGAATGAAAGGTAGCCGTATTCACGGAATAGTTCGTGAATTAAAGAACGAAAACATCGACGTAATTAATTTCACTACCAATACCCAATTGCTGATTCAGCGTTCCTTAACGCCGGCTAAAATCAGCTATATGGAATTAGATAATGATAAAAAACAGGCGAATGTGTATTTGAAGCCCGATCAGGTTTCATTAGCAATTGGTCGCAGAGGGGTAAATATTAAATTAGCCTGCGAATTAACTGGCTACGAAATAGATGTGTACCGCGAAGATGAAGATGTAACCGATGAATTCGATATTGATTTAGATGAATTTAGCGATGAAATTGAACCATGGATTATTGATGAGTTCAAGAAAATTGGTTGTGATACTGGTCGTAGCGTATTGAAATTAACCGCTGATGAACTAGAAAGAAGAACCGATTTAGAGCGCGAAACCATTGATGATGTGAGAAAAGTATTGATGGAAGAATTTGATAATGAGAATTAAGCAGCTAATAAGCACGTATATTTGTCTTAGATAAGGTTAAATGCAGGGCAGATATGGGTGTTAATATAGAAAAATTTCGTGGATCATAGTCCATAATTCACGAATGATTGTGTTTAGACCATGGACCTAAAAACAAAGAATGTCAGAACTGAAATTACCCAGACTGTTAGCAGCCGCCAAAGAATTCAACATTGGTCAGGATACCCTGATTGAATTTTTGGTGAAGAAAGGATTTAATAGAGATGACTTGAAGCCCACTGCAAAGCTTCAGGAAGACCAATACTATGCCCTACAGGCAGAGTTTCAAAGTGATAAAGTTGCTAAGAATAAAGCCGATCAGGTAGAAATACCTAAAGTTGCTCAGTCTGAAGCACGTAAAAAGAAAGATGAAGAGGAGATCTCTTTCAAAAAAGAAGAGAAAAAAGCAGCTCCTTCAAAAGCAGAGGTTAAACAGGAAGAGCCGGTGGCACCTCCTGCTCCCGTTGAACCCGTTGCAGCCCCAAAGGTGGCGGTAGAAGTGGTAGAGCCTAAAACTGAGGTAATTGCACCTCCACCGGTTGTTGTTGAAAAAGCTCAACCAAAACCAACTTCATCAGAAACCGAAACGGTTAAAATTCAGGCGCCAATCCAACAAGGGCCTAAAGTGATCGATAAAATTGACTTATCATCAATTGATTCATCTACCAGACCTAAAAAAACGGCCAAGAAAGTTGCGCCTCCGGTAGAAGCTAAAAAAACGGCACCAGCTGAAAAACCAGCTAAAAAGGTTACTCCGCCAGCTGAAAAACCAGCCCCTCCTGTTGTTCAGGCACCCAAACCA
>CANHJH010000069.1 GCA_947460365.1 Sphingobacteriia bacterium
AAGATTTAAGCTTTTAAAGCCGGCATCGGTATTGATGTCGCCAAAATATTGACCCACACCGGCACCAATACCAAATTCGGCATTATGTATAAAACTCTTTAACAATTGCGCATTTGAGTTACTCCAAATGAACATTGACAGTATAAGTATGATTTTTCTCAACATAAACGCTCGCAAAATGAATGAATAATTATGTAAAATAGTATCAAAAGTTCAACTATTTTGTTAATTTCTTTTGTCCAGCCCCCATGTTAACTTGGTTCTAAGGGTAGAAAGGAACGTGTTTTCATTCAATCGAATCAGATTTACACTAAAATTTTCTTTCCGAATAGCCAATTGTACGGTTTTGGGTACTATTTCTTTTCTCGCATCCATCGTACAAATAATCTGATCGGTTCGGCCCTCTACTTCAAATGAAAATACATTATTATCCGGAACCACAATTGAACGAACATTCAAATTATGCGGAGCTACCGGTGTAATAACCAGGCTGGATGATTCCGGAAATACAATTGGGCCATTACAACTTAAATTATAACCCGTTGATCCTGTGGGAGTTGCAACTATAATCCCATCGGCCCAATAGGTATTTAAAAACTCTCCATTCATATAAGTATGAATTTTAATCATAGGAGAAGTGTCACGTTTATGTATGGTAAACTCATTTAAAGCATAGGGCGCATGCGTAAACATGGGAATATTTGCATCTAAATGAATCAGTGTTCGCTTGTCGATTATAAAAGTGTGATTAACCAATGCGTCTACTGCGAAGCCTAATTCGTCTCTGCTGATGCTGGCCAAAAATCCTAATCGGCCAAAGTTAATGCCTAAAATAGGGATGTTTTTTTCTTTAACCAGCGTAACCGAATCAAGCATGGTTCCATCTCCCCCTAAACTTATTAAACAATCTACCGACTCGTCTAACTCATCTGAACTATTAAATACAGCAAGTTTTTCGGAAAGTCTTTGTGGAATAATTAATTGCTCTTTAAGCGAGTGAAATAGTAGAATTTGTGTATCGTATCGACTTAATTCCTCCAATAAAATCAATAATGGATTTTCTTGTGCAATATCTAAACCACGACTGTATATCGCTACCTTCATTTTATTAATTTTTATTGATTTGTATTGGTCGGATAGACATTACCTGATTTTGCAAGTACTTACATATTGAGGTAAGCAACTAAATGATCATAATTTTCACGTAATTCATTAGCATATTCTTCTTCACCAAAATAATAGCGAACAGCATATTCATATCGTTGAAAAGTAGCTATAATATCTGATACTTCAATGCTGTTTATTTTGATGGTAACGATCAGTAAACCGGTTGTGGTTTCTGTGTAAGTATTAAGCTGAGTAATAAAAGCATCATTGGTTTCAACTAGTCTGCTTAACTCACCAAATGAAAAATTACGTTTGTTGGTTTCTAATACAATTATGGCGCCTTTTTCTTCTGTTCCTATAAAAGTTGCCAATGCCGTAAGTAAGTCTTTCGTTAATAAATTACCCATTAATTCTGCCTGGTCATTTACTACCGGCAACAACGACAGATGATGTTTTGCCACGGTTTTTAAAGCGGTTAAAATATGTTCTTCGCTTTTTACCGTTAATGGTTCGATGGTATAAATAGAAGAAAGTAAACTGTTTTCATCTTCGCTCAAAAGCGCTTCTTTACCAATCATTCCTGCATATTTATCAGCGCTAATAACCGGCAAATGCAAAACGTCGTATTCATCCATTAATTGCAATGCGTACATAACTTTATCAGTTATATTTAAAGCCGGGAAACTTGTATTGATTAACTGTGATACAAGCATATATTGGATCTAATTATTGGCAACCTGTTTTTGCAAAAAGGCATCTAATATATCGTTGAATTCGTGCGGAACTTCCATCATCGGTGCATGGCCACATTTATCGATAAAATGTAACTCACTATTGGGAATTAATTTATTGAACTCTTTTCCTACAAATGGAGGAGTTACATTGTCGTTATTGCCCCAAATAAGTAAGGTGGGTTGTTTAATTTGATTGAGTTCATCTCCTAAATTATTGCGGATAGCACTTTTAGCTAAGGCGATAATTTTGATTACTTTAAGTCGGTTATTAGTGATCTCAAATACCTCATCTACCAGCTCTTTTGTAGCCATTTCTGGGTCGTAAAAGGTATAAGCGGTTTTATTTCTGATGTATTCGTAATCGCCACGTTTGGGGTAGCTGTCGCCCATGCCGTTTTCAAATAAACCGCTACTTCCTGTAAGAATCAGCGATTTTATGTTTTCCGGATGCTTTAATACATGCACTAAACCAACATGACCGCCAAGCGAGTTGCCTAACAAATGGATGTTTTGGTACCCTCTGAGCTCAATAAATTTTTGAACGTGTTTTTCTAACCCACCAACAGAAGTATGGAATATATCTAAATCGAAAAGCGGCAATATAGGCACCACCACTTTAAATTTTTTACTAAAATGGTTTATTAAGTGCTCAAAGTTACTCATGGCACCAAATAAACCATGCAGTAAAAGCAGTGTTTCGCCTTCTCCTTCTTCAAGAAACTTAAATTTGTCTATTTCTTTAATTTCGTAAGTCATTCTGTTTTATTGCAATTAATGCTAAAGTACTGAAATTACCTCATATTAAGGCAGTTGGCCTTAATCGATTTTGCTAATATGCTAACTTATCATTTAATCCATCAAAAAAACTACTTAAATCTTCGAGCATGTCTTTAAAGAATGGGATCAAGTCGCCCAACAATTGTAATGCCTTGGGTCCCCAAAACTGAATATATGGATACCATTTTGCCGATTGTATAGCGGTTGTTTGCAGCAAATGTAATTTTTCTAAATAAAACACTACTATACTAAAAATGCTAAAGTAAAGCAACACATAAAGCAATACGCCACCTAATTTGTTTACCCACCCCAACATAGAAAATTGTAGGGCGGTTTCTACTATTTTAATGCCGATTTTTGCCGCAAAAGATACCGCAACCATAATGATCGTAAATGCTAAAAAGGGGAGCCAACGGGCACTTACATCTAGCGTACCCGACAACCAAGTTGCTATCAGTGCGCTCAATTTAACAGCTGCGGCCAGGCCAATTATAATGCCAAAAAATGAAAAGGCAGCCACTACTAAGCCTTTTCTCATCCCTTTAAAAATAGCAAGTGCTAATAATCCCAACAAGCAAGTATCTAAAAACATGAATTGGTTATTTATTTAATAACGCTTTAACTGCGTCAGCAATTGCCTTACCCTCTGCTTTACCGGCTAATTTTTTATTGGCCTCACCCATTACTTTACCCATATCCTTAGGAGAAGCTGCCCCAACTGCCACTATTATAGCGGCTACTTCTTTATGTAATTCCTGTTCCGACATTTGTTCGGGCAAGAATTTTTCAATTACAGCAATTTCTTCTCTTTCTTTCTGTGCCAGATCTTCTCTTTGCTGTTGCTGATAAATTTCTAAAGAGTCTTTGCGCTGCTTAACCAGTTTTTGAAGAAGTTTCAATTCGGCATCTTCATTTAACTGACCATTTGCACCCGGCTCAGTTTTTGCTTTAATGATTTCGGCCTTGATAGCTCTTACACCTCTTAAAAGTGCTTCGTCTTTGGCTTTCATAGCCTCTTTCATCAATGACATTACTTTTTCTTCTAAGCTCATGTTTATTTTATTTAGCGTCCTTTAATTGTGATTCACGAAATTTTTTATAAAAATCTTTAGCAAATTCTTTCATATCGTTGGTCATTTGCTGATTTTGAGTTGCTCGCATATAGGTATCGGCCATACTCATTAAGGTTTGATAATAAAAGTCGGCCATTTCATCTACCATCATGTCTTTTGTCCATAAATCAATACGTAAAGCTGTTTTATCTGCACCATCCCAAAATGCTAACATCATAGCTTTGGCTTGTTGTTTCATATCTGCGGTACTATCACTGGCCGACCAGCTTATTGACTGAGGTACTTTTTGTTCATCTAAGCTTATATTTACTGAAATATTAGATTCCTTCATTGTTTAAGTTTGTGATTTACTAATAGTTTACAAAGCTAATGCGAAAGATTTACTGTTTTGGTAATTTCCTCCCATAAACTAACGGCCGATTGATCCCAGTTGAAGGACTTAGACCACGCTAAGCCACGGTTTATATAGGTTTCCCGATACTTTTCATCTCTGTAAAGCAGCTGCATATATTCTGCTAATTGTGGAAGGTTTTTAAGACTTGCCTGAATTGCAGCATTTTCAGCAATGGTTGTGCCTGTATCATTTAGTGCCACTATTACCGGCACAGCACTTTGCATCCTCTGAATAATAGTTAAGCTCAGCCCCTCTGCATTTGGCAGCAAAATAGCTGCATACGCAGCTCCAATAACTTGTTGAAGTTCTTTTTCGGTTGGTAACGCTAATAAAATGATGTCTTCCCGATATTTATAGCTTTTCAGCTTTTGAAAAAAGTCACCTGATTGATCCTTAATTGAACCGGTAATCAGTAATTTCATATTGCTTTTTTGCCATTTCTTGAATTGAGAAAAAGCCTTTAACACTGTTAAAATATCATTTACCTGAACACCATTAACAGCTATTAAAAAATACTCGCAACCAGCAGTGTATTGCTGCTTAACTACTTCTTTCTCTTCCCATTGAAAGGGCAATGCATTAAAGTAAGGGCCCCCATTTACCAAGGTTAATTGATTATGCAGAAATGGATATTGTTGTTGAATTGGCATATATGCTTCCTCCGAACCGGTTATAATGTGCGCCGCTTTCTTAAGCATAATGCTTGTAAAAAATTTTTGTATAGGGCCTTTTAGCCAATATAATGAATCAGCAAATGACACCAGCGCTTTTTTGTTAATGAACAATAGCTGAGGCGTTTTAGTAAATAAACAACTAACGCCATTGGGCTGTATAATAATTGCCGGACTTGTTTTTTTTAATAATAAAGGAATGATTACCTGTTGTTGATATAACCACTGCATTCCGAATCTGTTTTTCCTTTTTACGGTTACCATTTTTACATTTGAAGGAAATACATCATGACTGTTACAATCTGTAGGAATTATACAAATGATTGAATTTTTGGGGTATTGAATTGCCAAATGTTTGATTAATTCAGCAGCATAAATATTTTGCTCCACATTATTTACGTCGCCCCAATTAGATGCATTTACAGCAATTACCATTTTACAAAGTTAAATGGTTGATTTTACAAATCATGTATATCGGTAACGCCACCGGAAACAGTAAATTTCATAGCATCTGCCGCACTAATGTTATCAAGTGGTCGTACCCGATCTTTTGAAACAAAGTAAGTAATCCCCGAAATAGCATAAGAATGGGGAACATATACAGTAACGAAATCTACCAGTCCAAATTCAGTAGCGCTTTGTTGGGTAATGAATCCTATTCGCCATACATCAGCGGCATCTACATTTACCAATACAGGTTTGTCGAATTTCTTTTTATTGCCTGCAAAAGCCTCTAAAAAATCCTTAACCGAAGAATAAATAAATTTGATTCCGGGTGTTTTTTCTAATAGTGAATCTACAAATTCAACCATCCTGTTTATTGCAAAAATCGAAGAAACCCATCCTACCATCAATACCAATCCAATTACAACTACAAAGCCTAGTCCGGGTATTTTTACTAACTTCTGATCGGCGTTTTCTTGAACAAACAAAGGCGCTACCTTGTGAAGAATATTAGGTAAAATACCATCCACTACCTGAAATAAGCTTACCACCACCCAAATGGTGATACCAATTGGTGCTAATACAATGAGTCCTTGAAAAAAATATTGCAATAAACGTTTTAAAAATTTACGGATGTTCATAGGGTGTTGGCAGTTCTTTAAACCTGCAAGATGCTATTATTTTTTGATAGAATACACGTTGAATGGATAATGGTTAGCTGGTAAAGGACAAATTTCTTGATTAAATATTGATTAAAACGCATTTTAACATATTGGAAACTTTTATAACAAAAATAGTTTCCGTAGTTTTGCGCCCATTTACCAAATAAACATGCAGCAAAGAATTATTGAAAAAACGACGGAACTTTTTTTTAAGTATGGCCTGAAGGGGGTTACTATGGATGATATTGCCTCTAGTTTAGGGGTAAGTAAAAAAACCATATATCAATACTACAGCGACAAAGATAGTTTGGTAGATGCGGTGGTACAGGCAGAAATAGACCGGGGAGAAATGGAATGTAAACAGTTTTTAGCAAATAGTGAAAATGCCATTCATGAAATATTTATGGAGATGAGTATGATGCAGAAAATGCTGTCTACTTTAAATCCATTTGTATTGTATGATATGCAAAAATATTATCCTAATTCATTTAAGAAATTTGATGAACACAAGAACCAGTTTATGTATCAAATTATTATGCAGAACATAGAAAGAGGGAAAAAAGAGGAGCTATACCGAACAGAAATTAATGCAGATATATTAGCGAAACTGCGAATTGAAAGTATTTTTTTGGTATTTAATACCGATTTGTTTCCGCCCACAAAATACTCGGTATTGCAAGTATCGATGGAGATATTAAACAATTTTATACATGGTATGTGTACGCCCAAAGGATTAAAGCAACTATTAAAATATACAACACAAAGTAAAACCACCAATCATTTATGAGCATCCAATTTAAATCAACAGTAATGCTCAGTTTGGTATTCTTTTTAAACACCATTCAAGCACAAAAAAAGACCGGACTACATTTGTTCAGCATTGAACAAACAGTAGCCTTCGCAAAAAAGAACAACGTGCAGGTAAAGAATGCCTTACTGAATATTCAGTCGCAGATTCAAATAAATCGTGAAATTACCGCTTCTGCGCTACCTACCATAGCCGGTGGTGTTGGGGCACAACATTTTCCGAATGTAGCGGTTCAAACCTTACCTAATTTTATTTCACCTGCAACTTACCAGGTACTGATAAATGAAGGAGTTAAAGATGGCAATGGTAATGTAATTAAAATGCCCAATGAAATAGGTTACATTCAAGCACAATTTGGCACAAAGTATAATGCAAGTGCCGGTGTTTCGCTACAGCAATTATTATTTGATGGGCAGGTTTTCGTGGGCTTACAAGCTCGCAGAGCTTCAATTGATTTTCAAACAAGTGCTGCAGCCGTTACAGAAGAAGCTATTAAAACCAATGTTTACAAAGTTTATTATCAACTTTTAGCCGGTAAAACAGTAATCTCCTTATTAGAAGCAAACATTAACCGATTGCAGAAATTAAAGCATGATGTAGAAGCCTTATACACCAATGGTTTTGCAGAAAAAATTGATATCGACAAAATAGCTGTTCAACTGAATAACTTGAATACAGAGAAACTTAAAGCGCTGAATACCATAGAAATTGGGAACATGGGGTTGAAAACATTAATTGGCATGCCAATAAATGATACTCTGGTATTAACAGACTCTTTGGATTACACTAAAATTAAAGAGGAGACTATTGAAAAACCAGTTGATTTTCAGTACGTAGACAGAAAAGATTTTCAATATTTAAGCAATGCTAAAAAGTTAAACGAATACAATGTAAAACGTTATCAATTAAGCTATTTACCTACTATTGCATTGGGTGCTTCTTACAACAAAATTGCACAAAGAAACGATTTCAGCTTCTTTGGTAAAGGCGATTGGTTTACCTCTTCTTCTATTGGTGTTAATGTTTCAGTGCCCATCTTTAGCGGTTTCGCGAAAGATGCAAGAGTAAAAAAAGCAAAACTAGATCTACAAGCAACAAACAATCAGTTAGATAATTTAAAAATTAATATAGACAACTCCATTGAGCAAGCTGTATTAAAATTCAAAACAGCAATAGCTACGCTTGATTTTCAGAAGTCCAATATGGAGTTAGCAGAAAAGGTTTATCATCAAACCAAAAAGAAATATGAAATAGGGACCGGATCAAATACTGAAATAAATGCAGCTGATGTAGATTTAAAAGCAGCACAAACCAACTACTTAGGTGCACTTATTGATGCATTAATAGCCAAAATTGATTACTTAACCTCAACAGGAAAATTATAAAACAATAAACTATGTTATCTATAAAAAATATACTTACCATTTTAACTGCAACAACCTTATTAGCAAGTTGTGGTGGTAAAAAAGAAAATTCATTAGCAGAGAAAAAAGCGCTTCTTGAAAAGTTAACCAATGAACACAATGCAACTGCTGATAAAATGGCCAAACTTCAATTAGAGATTGCCAGTTTAGATAGCTCCGGTTCAGACATGAGTACTGCTAAGCTTGTTGGTATAACACCGGTAGCTGTTCAGTCTTTTGCACATTATATAGATTTACAGGGAAGTGTTACATCTGATAACGTGTCGTATGTTTCTCCTAGATTAGGACCAGGACAAGTTGCTGCCATTTACGTTAAGAAGGGTGATGCGGTAAAGAAGGGACAGGCGCTTTTAAAATTAGATGATGCAATCGTTAAACAATCCTATTCCGTTGCACAGAAGAATATTGAAACACTTAAGTCGCAGTTGAATTTTGCTAAAGACTTGTACCAACGACAAGGTAACTTATGGAAAGAAGGTATTGGAACAGAAGTGCAATATATTTCTGCTAAAAACAATGTACAGTCGTTAGAAAAGCAATTGTCCGCTAGTGAAGAGCAAGTAAAAGTGGTACAAGAACAATTAAAAGCTACCACAATCTATGCAGATGTAACCGGTGTAGTAGATGATTTAAATGTAAGGGTAGGAGAAATTTTTGCTGGTTTAGCCGGAGTAACTCCACAAATTAAATTGGTTAGTTCCTCTGCCTTAAAAGTGATTACGCAAGTACCTGAATCATACAGCGGTAAAATAAAACCGGGTTCTAAAGTATTAATTAACCTTCCGGATATTAATAAAAACATTAGTGGTACAGTTGCTACAACCAGCAGAACCATTAACCCAAATAACAGAAGTTTTGATGCGGAAGTTAAAATTGCTTTTGATGCGGCTATTCGTCCAAATCAATTGGCACAACTTAAGTTTCAGGATTATGAAGCGTTAAATGCGGTGGTAATTTCTGTAAATACAGTTCAGACTGATGAAAAAGGGAAATATGTGTTTATAGCTGTTCAGGAAGGCAATAAAATGATTGCTCGTAAAAGAACGATTACTGTGGGTGAATTATATGGGCAGTTAATTGAAATTAAATCGGGCTTACAAAAAGAGGAGCAATTGGTTACTGAAGGATATCAAAATATTTACGATGGCCAATTATTGACCGTATTAAAGAAATAAATTTTGCACTTAAGGAAGCAATTGATTGCATCCTATAAATAACAGTTTATGAATTTCATTGAAGGAATTGCCCAAAAATTTAAACAATTTAAACCTACCAGTTGGGCGGTTGATAATAAAACGGCGGTATACATTATTACCATTCTTATTTCGTTATATGGATTAAATAAGTTTACCTCTTTACCCAGAGAACAATATCCGGATATTGTTGTGCCTACTATATCTGTTACTACCGTGTATTTTGGTAATGCTCCCAAAGACATCGAAAACCTGGTTACCAGACCAATTGAGAAGCAATTGAAGTCTATCAGCGGAGCTAAAGTAAATAAAATTCAATCGACCTCTCAACAAGATTTTAGTTTGATTGTAGTTGAATTTGATACCGACATTAAAACTGAAATAGCCAAGCAAAAAGTAAAAGATGCAGTAGATAAAGCACAAACAGATTTGCCGAACGATTTAACTTCTCAACCAAACGTTCAAGAGTTTGCTTTTAGTGAAATGCCCATTATGTTTGTTAACATAAGTGGTAATTATGATGGGGTTAAACTAAAGCAGATTGCAGATAAAATGCAGGATCACTTTGAAGAAATGAAAGAAGTGAGCAGGGCAGAAATTGTGGGTGCGCCGGAAAGAGAAATACAAATTAATGTAGATCCGGTAAAAATGGAAGCGGCTAAACTAACTTTCAGAGATATTGAAAATGCAGTGAGCTACGAGAATAGAGACATCAGTGCAGGATTGGTGGAAGTGGGCAGCATGAAGCGGAATATAAAAGTAAAAGGTCAGTTTAACAGTGTGTATGATTTGCAGAACATCATCATTAAAAACATTTCGGGCTCGCCTATTTATTTAAAAGATGTAGCCAAGTTGGTAGACACCGTTAAAGAAACAGAGAGTTATGCTCGTTTAGGTGGCTTAAATGTAATTACGCTTAACATTGTAAAACGTTCGGGAGAGAATTTAATTTATACTGCCGATGGCATTAAGAAGATTGTGGAAGAAATGCAGACCAATCAGGAAATTCCCAAAGATGTAAAAGTGGTTATTACCGGTGATCAAAGTAAGCAAACTAAAACCTCTTTTAACGAATTGGTCAACACCATTATTATTGGATTTATTCTGGTGTTATTGATTTTAATGTTTTTCATGGGCGTAACCAATGCGTTTTTTGTGGCATTAAGTGTGCCGCTTTCGGTATTTGTTGCGTTTATGTTTTTACCATTAGCCGACTTTATTGTTGGAGGTAATGTTACACTGAACTTTATTGTGTTGTTTGCCTTGTTGTTTGGCTTAGGTATTATTGTAGACGATGCCATTGTGGTGATTGAGAATACGCACCGTATTTTTAACAATGGAAAAGTAAAAATTGAACGTTCAGCAAAAGAAGCTGCGGGAGAGGTATTCATTCCTGTATTAGCGGGTACTGCAACCACACTTGCGCCTTTCTTCCCATTATTGTTGTGGAAAGGCTTAATTGGTAAGTTCATGATTTACTTACCGGTTATGTTGATTCTTACATTAAGTGCCTCCCTAATAGTTGCCTTCATCATGAATCCTGTATTCGCTGTAAGCTTCATGAAACCAGAGGGTAGAGAAAATGAAGAACCTAAAAATGCTTGTTTTAAAAAGTGGTGGTTCTGGGCGTTTGTTGGATTTGGAATTCTATTTAACCTTGCAGGATGGCATGGATTTGGAAACCTACTTATTTTTATAGATCTAATAATTATTTTAGAGCGCTATGTTTTAAGAAAGATTATTCATTTCTTCCAAGAGAAATTACTGCCTGGTTTCATGAATAAATATGAGCAATTACTACAATGGATTTTAGTTGGAATGAGGCCGGCCTGGTTAATGGTTGGCTTGTTTTTGCTGTTTCCGATATCACTTTTTTTATTGATTGCACGAAATAACCCTAAGCCATTCTTCCCTAGTGGAGATC
>CANHJH010000070.1 GCA_947460365.1 Sphingobacteriia bacterium
AATAATATTCTGGAAATCAATCAAACCCTTTTGCGAAAGACGATTCAAATAATGATAAACTTCACTATTTGGATTCTCCCAAATAGTTTGGGCTGAAATTGTAAACGGAATAAGAATAAAAAGTAGCAGGTTAATTTTAATACGCATTCTGATCGCCTCTTATGATGTTGATAACAGTTTGTAATATAATTTGACAGTCTAGCCAAAAAGTCCATCTATGTATGTAATATAAATCAAAGTCTACCCTGCGTTGCATATCGCTAGATGTTTTAGTTTCACCTCTGCAACCATTTACCTGGGCCCATCCGCTGATGCCGGGAAGTACAATATGTCTTAACATGTAGTTGTCTACCGTATGCATCGACTCTATATTCAAAGGGGTTGGATGGGGGCGTGGACCAACTACCGACATATTTCCTAGCAATACATTTAAAAATTGTGGCAGTTCATCTAAATTAGATTTTCTTAAAAAACCACCAATCAAGGTAATACGGGGATCATCTTTTTGCGCCTGTAAATATTTGCCATTTTCATCTAAATCACTGCTTTCCTGCACCATAGTTCTAAACTTATAGCAGGTAATTTTTTCATTATTCAAGCCCCATCTTTCTTGTTTAAAAAGTATCGGGCCCCTGGAAGTGAGCTTTATAAAAAGGGCAATCAATGGAAATAGAATAAGTCCAACGGTAAAGAATACCAATAACGCAAAAATGATGTCGAATATCCTTTTAAGTAATTTGTTTTGCCATTTATCTAATGGAAGATCCATTACACTGATAGTGGGCATAATCCCAATATTGTCCACCGTAATGGAAGAGGATGCATATTGTTGTAGGTCAGGAAGTATTCGCACTTTAGTCTGACGATAATCGCAAATCTCCATACAGCGTTGCACATTCTTGTAATCACTGTTGGGTAATGCGATTACTACCTCATCAATTATTTCTGTTTTCAATACCTGATCCAGTACATCAAGATCTCCATAATACTTACAGCCATTGATTTTTGCAGGTTTTTCATCAATTACCCCTACACATTTATAACCGTAGTAATAATATTTATTAATGGTTTCATAATAATTTACAGCGGATGGAGTAGAGCCCACTAGTAAAATCTTGTCATAAAGCTTCCCCTGATGCAGTGCAGCATGAATACTTTTGCGGAGAATGTACTTGGTTGCTACGATAAAAAGAAAAATATAAAATAAATACCCAATAAAAATATTAGTTGAATAAATGGGGGTTAATCCAATAAAAAACAAGGAAGAACTCAATAATATTGCTAGTAACAAGGTATTATAGGTGATGAAAATAATTTCTTCTGAAAACTTATTAGATCTTCTGTCAGCATAAAGTTTCGAAAATTGAGACAAGATGTACCAAAAAATAATGGTGATTGTGAGAAAAAAAACATTGAAATCTGCAAGAAAATTTCCAAAATACGTGAAAAGCGTTGCAGTATAGGCTAATAGAATCGCTAAAGCGTCTGCCAGGTATCTTGTAATATTATAATAATGTAGATTTCTCTTCATGATAAATACCTCCACCTGTTGCAAACAAAATAGCACAACATGGAAGTCGCGAAGGTAAATAAATTATCTTGATTTTATTGCCAAGATAATGTACTATCAAAATCCATCTATTTGATTGATTTTGATTCTTTTATCGCTATAAAAGACTTAGTAATGCCCATGAATCTTTCTTTATAGATCTCAGATTGTGGAAATAGCCGCGCGTACTCTTTTTTGCTGAGTAACCTGATTTCTGCTACTTGATTTTTAGCAACAGTCCAGTTATTGATTTTTCCGATATGCCCAAAAGAAAAATAGCGGGTAATCAATATGCGGATCCATTTAGGGAAAAATTGAAAAAACGGAAATACCCAATGCGGTTCAATTGGGAACCAATAATTAGGTGTTTGAATAAAGTGGGATTTACCCACCCGCTTGATCTCTGAGGCCATTTTTTGCTGATTTTCCCAGGTATATACATGCTCAATTACCGAATTTGAAAAAACAACATCATAAGATTGATCAGCAATTTCATCTAAATGGGTCGCATCTCCTTTTATGGAATAAAAAGGCGGCTGAACAGCAGTATTGACCTCTAAATTCAATAAAGTGATGGTTACTCCTGAATCATTAAATCCCATTGCAGTCCAAAACTCTTCCGTGCCTCCCAAATCCAAAATCTTGATAGGCCTGGGTATATTGGCAAGCATTGTCTTGAACAACTCAAAACGCTTACTCCGGTAAGAATGAGCCAATGATCGACTATTTTTATTATCAGAAATTTTATCAACAAAAGTTTTAAGCATCAACCAAAATATATTTTAACAGTACTTATTTGAACTACGCCCAAAAATAACACTTCTCGTCTTACCTTTGCATAATGAAACAAAATCTGGTGAAAATCATCAATAAATCCAATAATCCTTTACCTGATTATGCAACTGTTGGTTCCTCCGGCATGGATATTCGTGCTTTTTTATCAGAACCGGTAACGTTAATGCCCATGGAAAGAGCATTGGTTCCAACCGGATTGTTTATCGAACTACCCGAAAACATGGAAGCGCAAGTAAGGCCCAGAAGTGGATTAGCAATCAAACAAGGAATTACTTGCTTAAACTCGCCTGGAACCGTTGATGCAGATTATAGGGGAGAACTTAAAGTAATTCTCATTAATTTGTCGAATGAAAGGCAAACAATTCAATCCGGAGACCGGATTGCGCAAATGGTTGTTCAAACCGTTGAAAAAATAGTTTGGCAAGAAGTGAAAATTTTAAACGAAACGAGTAGAGGCCTGGGTGGATTTGGCCATACCGGTAAAAACTGATTAAAATAATGAGGACAATTAAAGTATTTTTAACGGTCATAATTGGTATCGGGTTGCTAAATGCTTGTAAAACAGTAAAAAAAGTAGCCGTTATTAAAGAGGCGATTAGCAAAAAAGATACCGCTCAGGTCGTAATTATTCATGAAACACCTAAAGTAGACTCTGCCTTGATTGTACAGGGTATTATAGAAAAAGTAGCTAAAACACGTATCGACTTTAAAACCTTTAATGCAAAAATTAAAGTAGATTATGAAAGCACTCAGGGTACCGATAACTATGTGGTTTATTTGAGCATGGCAAAAGATAGTGTAATCTTTATACGAATCCGCGGCTCATTTATGGGAATACCCGCAGAAGGAATGCAAATTAAAATCAGTAAAGATAGCGTGGTATTGGTAAGTAAAGTAGGTAAAAAATATGTTCAATACCGATCCATTGATTTTATTCAGGAATCTACCAAAATCCCCTTTGACTTTTACGCGCTTCAAGACTTATTAATAGGAAATCCTATTTTTTTAAATAGCAACATCGTATCTTATAAAGACGGAAATGAAGATTTACTGGTTTTAATGGTTGGAGCTGTATTTAAACATTTAATCACTTTAAGCCATAACAACCTTTTAATTACCCATAGTAAACTAGATGATATTGATATGCAACGGAATAGAACATGCGATATCAGTTTCAGTAATTACCAATCCTTGGGCAATTTTCAGTTCGCAACCTATAGGAAATTGGTAGTGGCAGAGAAATCTAAGTTGGATATTAACATGGATTTTAAAGAGTTCTCCCTAAATGAACCGTTAAAATATACCTTTGTAGTACCTAAAAATTATCAACTTAAGTAATTTAGAGCTGTTTTTGAACGTTAAAGTAATCATTCACCTTCTATTTTAAAATATATGTTTAAAAAGTTATACCTGCTGATTATACTTGTTTTCCTGAGTGGGATAACTTTGTTTGCGCAAACCCGTGAAGAGTTACAAAAACGAAAATTAGAAATCGAAAGAGAATTAGAAGATTTAACCCGTCAGTATTCTGAAACGCAA
Organism: Sphingobacteriia bacterium; assembly: GCA_947460365.1. Classification (GTDB taxonomy): domain Bacteria; phylum Bacteroidota; class Bacteroidia; order Chitinophagales; family Chitinophagaceae; genus Sediminibacterium. The sequence continues at coordinate 3,884 of CANHJH010000070.1, forward strand.
AAAAATAAAAAATCGTCGCTCAAGCAACTTGCCCTAATTAAGAAGAAAATTAATGCGAGAGAGAACCTGGTTAATAATATAAACCGTGAGGTAAAACAAATGGATGAAACCATTTTCTTAAATGAAAGAGATATATACAGACTAAAAAAAGAACTCGATACACTAAAAATAAAATATGGTAAGAGTATTATTTTTGCTTACAAGAATAGAGGCAGTTACGAATATTTAAACTTTCTTTTTTCGGCAGGAAGCTTTAACGATGCTATAAAAAGAGCCATGTATCTCAAAAGTTACCGGCAAAACAGAGAAACACAGGCCAATACTATTGTAAAATCCGGAGTTTTATTGAAAGAAAAGATTACCACACTCAGCATCAACAAAAAGCAACGGTTAAGTACGCTCGATATTCAAAACAAACAATTAAAGGTTTTACAAGACGATAAAGCAGAGCAGGATCAGGTAGTATTACAAATAAAAGACAAAGAACAGGAATTAAATACACAAATTAAAGAACGGGAAAAACAGCGTCAGAAAGTAGTATTGGCGGTAAATGCCGTAATCCGTAGAGAAATTGAGGAAGCTAAAAAACGGGATGAAGCCAAACGGCTAAAATTATTGGAAGCACAAAGAAAAGCCGCGGCAAATAGTAAGGCGAATGAAGCGGCGGCAAATGCCAAAACCAATGGAACTGCTGTTGCTAAACCGGGTAAAAAAGCACCGGCAGATTCAGAACCAACCACCGGTTTGTCTACCATACCAAGAGATAGAAGTTACTCCCCTTTAGAGTCTACCCCCGAGGGCATGGAGATGTCGCTTAATTTTGAAAACAACAAAGGCAGCTTACCCTGGCCGGTTTCTAATGGCGTAGTAACCATCGATTTCGGTATAACCAAAATGGAGGGTACAAAACTTAACCAAAAATCAGACGGAATAGAAATTGCCGTACCCGTTGGCTCAAATGTTCGTTGCGTGGCAGATGGCGAAGTAGTAAATACTTCGGAAGTGGCAGGTGAAATGATTGTTATTGTTAAGCATGGTAAATATTTTACAGGGTATAAAAACCTTTCTTCTATCGTAGTTTCCCGAGATCAGGAAGTTAAAGCAGGATCTGTTTTAGGTAAATCCGGAACCTCCATTGATGGGGAAGGCGCTATATTACTGATGATTATGAATGATAAAGGGGTGTTTCTCAATCCCAAGCCATGGTTGAAATCTAGGTAGCAAAAGTGTTCGCAATTAGTTTATTCTTAAAATGTTGTATATTGTTGTAAAGTAGGTTATGCAACAATATATACTTTCATTTGATCAAGGAACAACCAGCAGTAGAGCAATCATTTTCGATAAAAAAGGAGCAATTATTTCAGTTGCTCAGAAAGAGTTTACACAGTTTTTTCCTCATCCAGGTTGGGTTGAACATGATGCAAATGAAATTTGGAGCACACAAATGGGTGTGGCCGCAGAAGCAACTATAAAAGCAGGACTAAGTGCAAAAAATATAGCGGCAATTGGCATCACCAACCAACGTGAAACTACCGTAATTTGGGATAAAAATACCGGTATGCCCATTTACAGGGCAATAGTTTGGCAAGATAGAAGAACTGCCGATTATTGCGATTCCCTCAAAAGCGATGGCATAAATGCGCTGATTCAGCAAAAAACCGGGTTGTTAATCGATGCATATTTTTCTGCAACCAAAATTAAATGGATGCTAGACAATGTAGCAGGCGCAAGGGACAAAGCAGCTAAAGGCGATTTGTTATTTGGAACAATCGATTGCTGGTTACTCTGGAAACTTACCAATGGTAAAGTTCACACAACCGATGTGTCTAATGCATCAAGAACCATGTTGTTCAACATACATTCATTGCAATGGGATGAAGACTTATTGAAACTCTTTAATATTCCCGAATCTATTTTACCTAAAGTAGCCAGTAGTAGTGAGGTATATGGACATTCAGCATATATGTCGGATACGCATCCAATACCCATTGCAGGAATGGCGGGTGATCAACAAGCCGCATTATTTGGTCAGCAATGCACGCTTCCTGGCATGGTCAAAAACACATATGGTACCGGTTGCTTTATGTTGATGAACACTGGTACAAAACCGGTTACATCAACCAATAATCTACTAACTACTATTGCATGGCAGTTAAATGGCGAAACATTTTATGCACTGGAAGGAAGCGTTTTTATTGCAGGAGCAGTTGTGCAGTGGTTAAGAGATGGCCTAAAAATAATCCGTACTTCAGCAGAGGTGGAATCCTTGGCAACACAGGTTTCTTCGACCGATGGCGTATACATCGTTCCCGCTTTTGCCGGTTTAGGCGCACCCTATTGGAACCAACATGCAAAAGGTACCATCGTAGGTATTACCCGTGGAACGACTAATTGTCATATTGCCCGTGCTGCATTAGAAAGTATTGCCTTCCAAACTATGGACGTACTCAAAGCCATGGAAGCCGATTCAGGAATTTCAGTTAAGGAATTACGGGTAGATGGGGGCGCAACAACCAACAATTTCTTAATGCAGTTTCAAAGTGATTTGTTGCAAACAACCGTGGTTAGACCCATAACCGTTGAAACCACTGCATTAGGCGCGGCATACCTAGCAGGTTTAGCAGTAAATTATTGGTCGGGGTTAGATGAAATTCAAGATATATGGCAAAAAGAAAGGGTATTCACCCCTCATATGTACATAGACCAAAAAAATGAATTAGCCAGTGGATGGAGTAGGGCAATTAATGCTGCGCTAAGTTTTTAATAAATACCTAAATTAGTTGTATGAATGCTTTTGTTGCTGAAATGGTGGGCACTGCGCTGCTAATTACACTTGGCAATGGCGTAGTTGCCAATGTAGTATTAGATAAAACCAAAGGAAACAGTGGGGGATTGATTGCCATTACTTTTGGTTGGGCAATGGCTGTTTTTGTGGGAGTTTTTACTACTGCAAATGTAAGTGGTGCACATCTCAATCCCGCGGTAACCATCGGGTTGGCAGTTATAGGAAAGTTTAGTTGGGCCCTAGTGCCGTCTTATTTTTTGGCTCAATTAATTGGCTCAATGCTGGGTGCTTTGTTGGTTTGGATAATTTATCGGCATCATTTCAACGAAACCAAAGACACTTCGCTTAAACTTGCCGTTTTTTGTACTGCACCTTCCATTAAAAATGCACAACAAAATTTTCTAACAGAATTTTTGGCAACGTTTATTTTTTTATTGGTGGTGTTATTTATTACCAAATCTACCAATAGCCTGGGGTCTATCGATGCATTGCCTGTTGCTTTAGTGGTATTGTCTATTGGATTGAGTTTAGGGGGGCCTACTGGTTATGCTATAAACCCAGCGAGGGATTTAGGTCCTCGTATCATGCATAGTTTATTACCTGTACAGCATAAAGGAAACAGCAATTGGAAATATGCATGGATACCAGTTCTTGCGCCACTTGCCGGAGCCATTGCCGCTGCAATTATGTACCAACTTTTAACCGCATCTAGTTAACAAAGGGAAGTTTTAATCCCGTTGAAGTTGTTCGTTTTTTTCTGTGATTAATAGGGTCACTGCTGTATTCGGTGTAGTAAATTTTAATTAAAATAATAAAATAGGATATAATTAGTGGGCCGAAAATAAGTCCGGTAATACCAAAATAGTCTAACCCAATAATAACACCTAATACAGTTACCAGCGGATGTACATCTGCCATTTTTTTCGCAAGCAAAAATCGGATTACATTATCGGTAATGCCTAAAACAAGCAGTCCCCAGGCAAAAGAAAAAACACCTTGCCAGGTTGCTCCAGTTGCTAATTGATACAGTGCAACCGGTAACCAAACCAATCCGGTTCCAACCACCGGTATAATAGAAGAAAATCCGGTTAACACTGCCCAAAATCCAGCTTCCGGTAATCCTGTAATCAAGAAAGATACATAGGCACAAAGTCCTTGCGCTACTGCAATCAATGGAATACCCACCGCATTACTGAATGTTTGTGCTTTTAATTCATGACCAAATAATTCAATCTTTTTTCTTTTAAATGGAAGATATAATATTATGGCAGCCTCCATTCTATTGATATTAATAATCATGAAGTACAGAAAAAAGTACATCATTACAATTGAACTCAATAAGTTAACCCCTTCATTTAAAAGAGAAGATAACATACTGGTTAGGAAGGAATTAACTTGACCAATATTTTTTTCGTTTAATAGGCTAATATGAAACTCATTTTGAATCCGGATATCTAACTGTTTTAGCGGCTCAATGATTGATTCGGTGTTTTGTGAAAATATGACTGCTTTGTTATACAACATCCCTACCATTAATGTAATGGGTAGCAATATGATAAAAAATGAAATGATAATGACTAAAATCGCAGCTGTACTTTTACGCCACCTCTTTTTACTTACCAACCATTCTACCGGCTGCTTACTTAGAACATAAAACATAATTGCAGCTAAGAAGGCTGTTAAAAATGCCGATAAACTATAAATAAGAAATATGCCAATTAAAAGGATAATTGACAGAAAAAAATACCTTTTTAATTTTAAGTCCTGTTCCATTTGAATTAACTTGTAACAAATGTATCATTTTCACTTTTAAAAAGGCACCTATGAAGGAAAATCATCAATTTTTAACAGGATTAATTTTGGGAGCGCTTGCAGGTTCGGCTTTAGTTGTTTATCTCAATTCAAATAAAGGCAAGCAACTATTGGAAGATCTTACCGGAAAGACAGAAGCATTGACAGCAGCATTTAAAGAAGATATTACGAATGCAGATGAATCACTTCAGCAAATGTTAGCTAAAGCTAAACAGGTAGTTACTGATATCGAGCAGCAATTAAACCAAGTATAAATAATTGAAGTATGTCTGATGAGTACGGCTTTTTTAGTGATACCAAAAAAGAGTTAGAAAGCTACCTTTCTAACAGGCTTTTATTGTTTAAAATGCAAGCAGCAAATAAGTTTGCTCGTACAATCGCAAAAATGATTGTTGTCATGCTGCTGATTTTATTCTTCTTTGCGAGCTTGTTGTTTTTAAGCATTACGGCAGGGTATTTCTTCAGTACACTTACAGGGAGTTTTACTTACGGGTTCGGAATAGTAACCGGAGTTTATTTAATATTTTTTTTATTTATGCTGGTTTACAGAAAAAAAATGGACAAATCCATTGCTAACCTGATTATTAAGACATTATTGAAAAAAGATGAATAATACGCAACTACATAATATTGAGTCGCTAGATGCGCTGGAATTAGAAATGAAATTGCTTGAACAGCGAATTGAATTACAGGAGAAAGATTTGGCAAACAGAGCCCGAAACATACCGGGCGAACTCCTAAAATCAGCCTCTGTAGCCATTCTTCCGGCTATCATTAATAAGGCAACCCTAAGCGGGGCTTGGAAAATATTTAAGCTGGTTCCACTTTCAAAGACCTTGTTTTCCTTTTTTAGAAAAAAAACAAGCCAATAGACGCCTATTTTTAGTGCCTTACCCTTACCTTTGCCGCCAAAAGAACAACCCTTTTAGGGTAGTTCCATTTTAAACCTTAATTTATACCTCTAGATATGGCTACAAAAGGGAAGATTAAACAGATTATTGGCGCGGTAGTAGACGTTCACTTTCCGGACGGAAATGCACTGCCTGAAATTTACAACGCCTTAGAAATTACCAAAGAAAATGGTGAAAAGTTAGTGCTGGAAGTACAACAGCATTTAGGTGAAGACAGTGTTCGTACCATTGCGATGGACGGAACAGAAGGTTTAGTAAGAGGGATGGCTGTAGTAGATACAGGTAAAGCAATTGCTATGCCTATCGGAGAAGGTATTAACGGTCGTTTGTTTAATGTAACAGGGGATGCTATTGATGGTTTACCTCAGGTAAGCAAAGAAAATGGCCGACCAATTCACAATAAACCACCATTATTTGAAAACTTAAGTACCGCTAGCGAAATATTGTTTACCGGTATCAAAGTAATCGACTTGATTGAACCCTACGCTAAAGGGGGTAAAATTGGATTGTTTGGTGGTGCTGGAGTAGGTAAAACCGTATTGATTCAGGAATTAATTAACAATATCGCTAAAGGACACGGTGGATTATCTGTATTTGCCGGTGTAGGTGAGCGTACCCGTGAAGGAAATGACTTGTTGCGTGAAATGATTGAAGCCGGTATTATGAAGTACGGCGACAACTTTAAGCACAGCATGGAAGAAGGTGGCTGGGATTTAAGTAAAGTAGATATGGAAGGATTGAAAGACTCTAAAGCTACTTTCGTATTCGGTCAAATGAATGAACCACCAGGAGCGCGTGCGCGTGTTGCCTTAAGTGGATTAACCATTGCAGAATATTTCCGTGATGGAGATGGTACAGGCAAAGGAAAGGATATCCTTTTCTTCGTTGATAATATCTTCCGATTTACCCAGGCGGGCTCTGAAGTATCGGCTCTATTAGGTCGTATGCCTTCTGCAGTAGGTTATCAGCCAACCTTAGCTACGGAGATGGGATTAATGCAGGAAAGAATTACCTCCACCAAAAATGGTTCAATTACCTCCGTTCAGGCGGTTTATGTACCTGCGGATGACTTAACCGATCCGGCTCCTGCAACAACATTTGCCCACTTGGATGCAACTACTGTATTAAGCCGAAAAATTGCCGATTTAGGTATTTATCCTGCAGTAGATCCATTAGATTCTACTTCAAGAATCTTAACGCCTGCTATTGTGGGTGATGCACACTATGATTGCGCTAACAGAGTAAAATTAATTTTACAACGATACAAAGAACTGCAGGATATCATTGCAATTCTTGGTATGGATGAATTGAGCGAAGAAGATAAAATGACTGTACAACGTGCGCGTAAAGTACAACGTTTCTTATCTCAACCATTCCATGTGGCTGAACAGTTTACCGGATTAAAAGGTGTATTCGTTAGCATTGAAGATACCATCAGAGCATTTAACGCCATTATGGACGGCGAAGTAGACGAATACCCTGAAGCTGCATTTAACCTGGTTGGAACATTAGAAGATGCTGTTGAAAAAGGCAAAAAATTAATGGAAGCTGCAAAAGGATAATATTATAATATGATTTTAGAAATATTAACACCCGAAAAAAAAATATTCAGCGGAGAAGTCTATGGTGTTCAACTACCAGGAATGAATGGTTTATTTGAAATACTCGATAAACATGCTCCAATGGTAAGTGCATTAGGAAAGGGTAATCTAAAAATTTTGGTAGATAAAAAAGATGCTGAAAATTATACTATTCAAAGTGGCTTTGTAGAAGTGCTGAATAATAAAACAACTGTTTTAGTAGAAGGCGC
>CANHJH010000071.1 GCA_947460365.1 Sphingobacteriia bacterium
AAATCAAATGCAGTTAGCGCGGTACAACCCGACATGTCGTTTGTGGTTATTTGCCAAACATAAGGAAGTGTATAATTTCTATAATTTAAATTGTACGCTGTAAGTCGGTATGGATTTACCAAAACAATTTCTGGAAAATCTTTTGCTTTTCCATCATTGGCTATATCATTGTATATGTTGGCAACCATTGGCAATCCTCTCCTATATGGCGAGGCGCCACCAGTGAAATTAGGAGGTACTGTTTTTAGCAAAACAGTGCTACTATTTGGATCCCATACAACAAATAATGAATTACCGGTATAGGCAATATCCAAATCTCCATCTAAATCCATGTCTGCTACTGCTGTTGATCCATTATCACCTGAAGGAATGCCAGAACCGGGTATAGTACTCAGGTCTTTTAATACCGACATGGTACCGGCAATTAAATTCACCCCAAATACACGAGAGCCATATACAATTTCTTTCCCTGGGTTAGATGGGATGATGTCTATTACTACCACATCCCAAGGAGTATGAGATGAACTGTTTTCTGTGCCAATGGCAGTACCTGCCACCCGCTTCACCAATGCACCATTTACAATACCAAACACATCTGTTCCCAAAATAATTTCTGGCTTGCCATCTTCATCAATATCTGCTATATATGGTGTGGTGAAAGATGTATATTGAGATGCAGTGGTAGATTTATATAAATAAGAAGATTCGGTTCCACTTACATTGTTAAATATATATACATAGCCCGAACTATTTACTGCAATTACTTCAGGAATAGAATCATTATTCATATCTGCAATTGCCGGCTGAACAGAATTGTTAGAGGAAGTAGTAATTACATACTTCTTCAGCGCAGTTGCAGAGTCGGATCCGTCTCCTTTGTACACATAGTAGCCGGTATAATCACCAGCAGCTGCTAATATTTCAGCAATACCATCTTTATTTAAATCGCCGGCAGTTGGGGTTGCTCCATTCCAAAGTACTGTTCCTGTAGACCAATTCTGTTTGATTGCAAAATTGGTTGTATTACCTGAAACATCTACTATACAAACAGGTGCGGGTGTACAGTCCGTATCAAATGCGTCGGTGCTGCCATCACCATCATTATCAATTCCATCACCACAAATTTCCGGCAAACACTTACCCACATTTTTATTAAGAATGGCATCGGTTAACAGGCCATAATTGATTATACCATTGTCAACAGCTTTTTCTTTGGCATCGGCCAAACCGTTGGTGCCATAAGGTGCAGGGAATGCATAATTGGCCACCATAGAAGTGGTTGCGCCAGATTCTAGGGCATCGCTACAACCATCTCCATCCGAATCGGGATCAAGACGGTTAGGAATACCATCATTATCTGTATCCGTATCAGTACAAACCCATTCTCTAAAATAGGCTTCCTGCGCCCAGTTTGCTTGGCCGGTAATATTGATACCGTAAATTCTATAGCTCTTATACGCCACCGTATTATCGGGCATCCTAAACTTAATAGAATTAGTGGCAGCCATTATTTGGTAGTCGTTGATTACTGCCTGGGTATCTACAATATTGATCCATGTAGTACCATTGTTAGAGCCTTGTATTTTATAGGTACCCCCTGCTATAAACGGAGTCTGGTTGGCATTATTGGCCAACTCAATTAAATTGAGCACTTTAGCATTAGGTAAATCAAATTGTAAAATCGTTTGGTTGTTTAATGAACTTGCCGGTGGATAGGCAGATTGCAATAAAGCAGAATCTACCAATACACTTAAATTGGTTCCATTCTGGAATGTCCATGTAAGTGAAGAACTAACCGTAATGTTTCTTTTGTTGAGGTTGCTGATGACTACATTGTTACAAGCTAACTCGTTAAAATCCAATACCCCATCATTGTCGTCGTCGATATCTATTAAATCTGTTATTCCATCACCATCGGTATCTAAACAAGTATTTTGGTTTTTATCGATGGCATAGTAGTACGTATAGATACCCTTGTAAGCGGAACTATCTGTTTTAACTTCTAAGGAATTCGCAAATCCGTTGGTACCATAAGGTGCAGCCACTATAGAGTCTTTTGAACCTACGATAGTACCTGATTCTACGGCATCCGAACAACCATCTCCATCAGAATCTACATCTAAATGGTTGGGAATACCATCGCCATCAACGTCTGGGTTACAGTTTGTACTAGGCAGTACAAATGGTAATTGCATGCATTGATATGAGGCTATATTCACATCTGTGCCCAACCCGTTTCCAAAAGATCCTTCGTTATTATGTCCCACACTACAAGACAGCCCATTTTCTTTGATTACAGGGGTGATATGTCCACCGTTTTCTACTGTAAGAATTTTATCTGTTGCTAAAATTCCTGAAGGTAAAATCGGCAATGTTTGGTTTGTAGCACTACCTGCTCCAATTTGATAAGTAGTTCCATTAAAGCCCCATGATAAGAGTTTTCCACCAGAAGTGATCGCTGAAACCGTTGCCTCTGGTACGTCAGAGTTAGACGCACTAAGATAAGCGACATCCTCAAGTGGTGCTGTTCCGGCCTCGTTCTTTACAGTTGTCCACGTAGTTAGGGTTGTGGTGTTATTCTGTCCAGTTTGTCCATAAGTTGCGTCACCAACTGTATAAATCCTTCCATTAGACCCCAACACAAAATAAGTTCCTATTGAGTTCACTTGAATCCAAATAGGATTTACACCTGATGGCAATGGAGAGGTCATTTCAGTCGCATAATTTCTTGCTGCTTTCGCTGTTCCGTTACCCAGGTATGTGTTTATACCCCAAGTATAAAATTTATTATTCGCTTTATCAAAAGCAAATGCTGTATTGGTGGCTATCTCAACGTAAGTAATGTTACTTAATGCTGTATTAGCAGAAGTTAACACTTTTGTATAAGCCGTTGTATGGCTGGTTATACCTGCTCCATTCAAACTTGCGCCATCTGTTGCCTCGCTTCCATTGCGAATATTTTTAACGTAAACAGTACCATCTTTCAATAAGATAGACAACAACAAAGCCGAACCATTAGAAGCACTTGGCCCTTTGGATGCCGAAATTGATTTTACACTTAAAGGATCTATCCCAGCAGGCATATCTAAGGAATAGATGGCGTTACTTACTAAAGTAGAAGGTCCATAGGTAGATGTGGTATAACCCCAAATATAAAGACCTGTAGTAGTTAAAATAACATAACTTCTATGGAGTACCGCAACATCTATTATTTTTCCTGTAAAATTAAATCCATTGGCAGGTGTAATTGCAATGGGAGAGAGTACATTGGTTCCAGTGGCAGAAGCGCCATAGCCATTGATGTAATAAGTACCATCTATAGCCTTATATATAGAACCGTGGAAGTTAGACTTTAATATACTAGATCTAAAGAAAGCCCGTTCTGTTAAATCTGTTGGAAGATTGCATTCGGCTACATCTAACACTCCATCATTATCGTCGTCAATATCTACATCGTCTGTTACCCCATCTCCATCTGTATCATTTGCAGCTGTAGTGAGTAGCGTAGATGATTGATTGTTTTCAATTGCAACAGCAACACTATCCACCGCTTGCAATGATGCAGAATTGGCATTACTAGTAGTAACAGTTTCTGCTGTATATGGTGCCGCTTTTGCTGGCGAAGGATTTTGCGCATCTGCTACACTCACCGAATCCTTATTGAGGAGAGCTGTATGGGTTGTAGGAACCGACTCACCAGATAATGATGTACGACTATACTGCTGTTCTGTACGTTTATTTTTTTTAACCCTAAAAGAGGTGATCGCGTCCGATTTAAAATCGGCATGATCAGTAACCTTCGAAAAGTTTACATCAAAAAAATGAATGGTAGACTGCGCTTTAGGTGAAAATAACCCCAAAATAATGGTGGTAATACCGGCAGCAAGGAACAGTCCTTTTGCAAATAGCTTTGGCGAATTCTTCATAAGTATCGGATATAAAGTCAAAAGTCAATAGTCAAAAATCAAAAGTCAACACTTTGAGATTCAACAATTGACACTTAAAACAAAAAAAATATGATTAACAGAAAAGGGAGTAAGCATATTTCCTTAAAAAACGGAAAGCAATATGCCAATGATTGGAATAGATGCCCGTTTTTAGAAATATCTATCCTTCTCATATTAAGATAGTTTTTCATGGTTTGATTTTAACGGGAACAAAAATATACACAAATTTTCGAATATTTCCTAGAATTAATTCGATAAACTAAAAAAAAGGCAAAAACAAATTAAAAAAAAGTCAAAATAATAAAAATAAATACAATAATTTAAACTATTATTTAAAAATTAATATAATCCAGAAGGGAATAAAAGGCAAAATTCAAAATTCAAAATTCAAAAAATCCCGTAGGGATGAAATCGTAATAGGGATGAATTCAAACCAGTACATCAACCATACACCCAATATGTGACCCTTTTAGGGTTGGGAACATGCTAACAACCTATTTTGTTATAATAATTTCACCCCATTCGGGGTTTTTAAAAAATTGCAACTTAAATTCGTACAAAATGATTTATTCAGAGAATCCTAGTTTTAATAACTTTAATAGTTGAATATTATCTTCAATGGTATTATCAAAATATTCAATCATAATGACAGCCATTTTGCTATTTGTGCTATTGATTGTATTGGATGTTAAAATGGCTTCAATTCTTCCAAAGAGCTTTTCGTTTTTAATTGCAATTTTATTCATTTCCCGGCCCATTACTCTAGCGGCTATGTGGTTTAGTGATGGATTTTCAGATTCGAATAAATCATAGTGGTTCTCCCAAATTTCATTGTCGTACATATTAAAGAAGTGGTTTAGTATGTCACTAATATCTTTAATATCATCACGTCTTATTTCAGGCCTATCATCCCAAGCAATTAATTTTAGTAATACAATACCTGGTAGTGTACAAAATTTAAACTGGTGCTTTCCTTCTAAATCTAATATGGGCAATCCATTTTCATACACTTCAGCCAGCCCTTGTAAATTTAGATTTGTTAATCCTAAACCATTTGTTATAAATTTCACTTCGTTGTTATCCATTTCACCAAATGGCAATAGGTCTATTTCTTGTATCGCATTCCAGATAAGCACAAATGGGTTTCCTTTATATGGTTTAAATCCTTCGATACTTATTAAATAAGCTTTCAATTCATCGTAAATGCCTTTGTCATTTATTAATATTGCAAAATCAATATCCCCCGTTGTACGCCTTGGAGATATATTATTAATACCACTCATCCATACGTCTCTTGCAACCGCACCAATTAAATAAAAGTCAATACTAAATTTTTCAAGTCCGCGTTGTAACGCATAAAGCATTTCCGTTATTTCAGGTTGTTGCCTTAGATGGTTATAATTTATTTTGTAAGTACTCATCATAAATTTTTTGTGCGACTTCTGTACATCTTCTATCATTCATATTAATCAGATCGGCATAAATAAGTAATGGGGGAACTGTATTTTTATCCATTTCACTATCATGCCAAAATTTATTATATATTTTTATATTACCAGTTTCATCAGGGATTAACCTGTAATTTTTTATTAGTTCGTTTCTTGTTTCGGTAGTATAGCATGTTAATTCTGCAGGTCTAAGATAATTTGTTAGTAAATCAGCTGCTGGTTCTGCTCCCCAATAAGATTTACCCTTATTTAAAGGTAAGTTCTTCCAGTTATAAAAATTGACATCATCTAAAAATCTAAAAGTTCCAATTTTAATATTGGGTTTTAGTTTCTGCTCATAAGCATTTACCCATTTATCTAGCAAGTCCTTTTTATTATTCAGTATATGCTCATTGCGGTTTAAAGGGATTAAGAATCCATCTTGCTTAAGGCCATTTATTATATTAGTAATGTTACCGATGCCGGTACCTGTTTGTTCTGCAATTTGTCTATATGGTTTATTTACCCATGTATCATCAATTAAAAATTTAAAAACGACTTTTAAACCGGTTTTGGTAAAAGCTCTACTGCTTTTATTTTTAGATTTTTCAATTGCCGTATTGGTATCAATCCATATTGTGATCCCATTAGGTGTTAGATATATATTCCCATTAGCTTCTAGATAAGCTATTTTATTAAGCCTTAATTGATCTTTTATTTTGGGGAATATGCTATGTGCCAACAGCATATAAGGTTGATTTGCCCGATTATGTGCAATTACTTGTTGCAAATGGATATATCTTAGTTCATTTTTTATTTCAACATTATATCGAATTTTCTGATTTTCTATATTAAGGGTCAAAAAACCGTTTAGTTCTGCATGAACAGATGCAGGATCCCAATTACTCTGTATTTGGGTGTTTTTTTGGAGGTTATCCAATGCTAAAAATATGATTTCTTCCTGATTCATGTTCGCTTTTTAAATTGTTCACGTAAACGTGAACAGATATTATTTATGAACAAAATTATATGAATTATTTCTATTTTCAAAAGAATAGAGATCAATATGTGACCCTTTTAGGTTTGGGAACATGCTAACAACCTATTTTTAACATAATGAGGATTTGGGCAGCTCTTTTGAACATTTTATATATCAGGAATTAGGTGCATATTGTAAATATGCTGACAAAAACCACCTTATCTTCTACTGGAGAACGAATTCACCCATGTAAGTTGATTGTATTTTGGGTAACCATGAAAAATCATTTAGCAAAATGATGGAGCGAAAACATCATCTAATTAGGATTAACTGCCATTACCGGTGTTGCTCCTAATTTTTTTATTACCTGCATTACTTGTATGGCCGTTCCTAAATGTGCCGTGCTGTCGCCATTAATTACCACGGATGGTTTTTCGGTTTCTTTGGAGAGAAACTGACCCAACTTCATTTCCAATTGCTCTAACGGTATTTGTTCGGATCCTATATAAATTTGTTGTGATTGATCTACCGTTATTACTACCGTTTGTTTGGCTTTAGTATCTGCTTTGGCTTTGGGATTGGCCACTTTAATTACATTGGGATTGGCCAATGTAGACACTATTAAAAAAAACAATAATAGAATAAACAATATATCATTTAATGCCCCATTGTGCATTTCTGGATGTGCTCTTAATTTTTTTCGAATGTTCATGCGTGCGCTTTCTTTGAAATAAAATTAACGGGTAGGCTCTTGCAGTACATCAATAAAATCTGAACTGGCTACTTCCATTTTATAAGCAGCTTTATCTATCTGTGTACTCAAAAAATTGTACCCCACATAGGCAATTAACCCAATGATTAAACCGGTTGCTGAAGTGATCATTTTGGTGTAAATACCACCTGCAATAGTACTCAAGGTATATTCCCCGGTAGAAGCAATTCCATAAAACAATTGAACCATTCCAATGATGGTACCCAGAAAACCAAACATGGGGGCTATACCCGATACCAATGATAGGATAGATAGGTTTTTTTCGATGGTGTACATTTCAAGCTTGCCCACATTTTCCATACTTTTTTCAATTACATCAATGGGCTTCCCTATTCGTTGAATTCCTTTGTCGATCATCTTAGCAACCGGATGATCGGTGTTTTTAGTAAAACTACGTGCCGCCTGTATGTTACCGGTTATGATATGATCTTTTATGATGCTCATAAAATTAGGCTCTAATTTACTGGCTTTTTTAATCGCAATCAATCGTTCAAAAAAAACAAAAATGGTGATGACCAACAACAAATACAATGGATACATAATCCAGCCACCTTTTTCTAATAAACTCAACAAAGAAATTTTTTCAGTAACTGTTGTCACCGCACCTGCGGTTTTTTGAAGGGTATCTATCTGTAATAAATCGAACATTTGCTTATATTTTAAACCACTAAATTATATTATTTTTTATCCTGCTCTCTCATTTTCATCATCGCCATAATCTGTTTCATATTATTTTGCATACCGTCTGGACTACCATCTAAGAAAATAATATTTCCTTTTCCAAATTCTGCAAAATTCTTCACTGCTTCGGTCCACATACTGAACAATATCACATTGGTATCTAAATTGGCTTGCTTCATCTGTTCAGCAGCCTGACTCATACCCTTGGCTACTTCTTCTCTAAATAGTGCAACCCCTTGTCCACGTAAGCGTGCAGCTTCTCTTTCTGCTTCGGCGGCAATTTTTATGGCGTTACCTTCTGCTTCGGCAGATTTAGTTTTAGTAATCAACAATGCTTGTCCTTCATTTTCAGCGGCTGCCTTTAAATTATTACTGGCCACCACTTTACTCATGCTTTCCATAATTTGCTGATCGAAGGTAATGTCGTTGATTTGAAGATCTTGTAAATGGTAACCCCACTCTTCCAAAGAATGATCAATTTGTTCTTTAACAAATTCTACAATTTCTCTACGAAGCAATAAGATTTCAGCTTGTTTTTTGGTAGCCACAAATGCACGGATAGATCCCTCTACCGTTCTTATCAATGCCTGCATTAAATCTTTATCACTGATGAATTTAAAAGCAACATTTTTAATCGTTTGTTCATCCTGATTAATTACGGAATACAACAACATACTTTTGAAATACACATTAGCCTGATCTACTGTTACCGCCTGAAACTCTAATTCAACCGAACGGTTTTGTATGCTAACTGTTTTATATACCTGCTCTATAATAGGGATTTTAAAATTTAATCCCGGCGATAATATTCTGCGATATTTTCCGAACATAGTGATTACAGCAATAGTGCCCTGATTCACTGTAACTAATCCGGTAAATAGGATAACCACTCCAAGAATTAGCCACCAAAAATCAACTAAAAAACTCATAGATCATTTATTTGTAATTAAAGATACAATGTATTTAAACCGGTTGCCCTTTTTCTTCCCAAACTTTAACTAATTCTACTAAAGCTTCAACCGCTTTTTCCATATCGCTCACACCCACCCACTCTTGTTTACTATGAATGGCCTGCATGCCGGTAAATATATTCGCACAAGGGAGCCCCATGAAACTCAATCGGCTTCCATCGGTACCACCTCTGATGGGTTCATTGATAAATGGAAGTCCAATTCGCTGATAAGCTTCTCTGGCATAATCTACCACAAAAGGATGTTGCGCCAATATTTCTTTCATATTTCGATATTGCTCCTGTACACTAAATTTAAAGCTTGCACCCGGATTGGCACTGATTACTTCTTCCGTTATGGCTAATAAAACCGCTTCATGTTCCGCTAGCAGGTTGGTATTAAAATCTCTGATTAAAAACTCAAGGGTTGCGCGTTCTGCCAATCCATCTATTTTCAAGGGATGAATAAAACCCTCACGCCCCTCGGTAGTTTCGGGAGAGCGATGATTTTTAGGGAGTTTAGCCAAGATTTCGCCGGCTATTTTTAAGGCGTTGATCAATTTACCTTTTGCGTCGCCCGGGTGCGCAATGATGCCTTGTATATGAATGGTAACGCCATCGGCACTAAATGTTTCGTCTTCAAAACTACCCAGTTTACCACCGTCTAACGTATAGGCAAAGTCTGCACTCAACTTTTTTAAATCGAGCTGATTGGTTCCTGCACCAACTTCTTCATCTGGGGTAAACAAAATTTTAATAGTGCCATGTTTAATTGATGGATTAAGGATTAAATACTGAGCAAAATCCATAATAATAGCAACGCCGGCTTTATCATCTGCACCCAATAAAGTAAGTCCCGATGCCGTAATAATATCGTTCCCTATATGCTGTTTGAGGTAAGGATATTTTAATGTAGAGAGTACCTGTGTTGCATCATCTGGCAATACCAAGTCATTTCCCTGATAATTTTTATGCAAAATTGGTTTAACATTGGTGCCACTGCAATCGGGTGCGGTATCGATGTGACTGCAAAAACATATAACCGGCAATTGTTTAGATGAATTAGAAGGCAGCGTTGCGTATACGTATCCGTAATCGTCTGTGGTTGCATCTGCTACGCCCATTGCCAACAATTCTGCTGCCAATAAACGAGATAGGTCTTTCTGCTTAGCAGAACTGGGGAAGGTTACAGATTCAGGATCACTCTGCGTATCAATTTGTACATATCGCATCAATCGTTCTGCAACTTTAGATGTGTAGTTCGCTAACATGTTATTCTTTTGTGCAAGATAATATTAGTTGAGGGATAGAAAAGACCTAAACTTTTATTTATATTGTATAACATAAAACACATGAAGAAATCAATTATTGGTTCATTAGTAGGCGCTATCATTCTTTTCATATGGCAGTTTCTTTCTTGGACGGCTCTCGATTTGCACAGAGCGGCGCAAGATTATACCCCCAAACAAGATAGTATACTGGCATACCTGAGCGCTAATCTTGAAAAAGAAGGTGGCTACTTAATGCCGCATACGCCAAAGGGTTCGTCATTTGAAGAGGCTGAAAATTTAGCAGCAAAAAGCATCGGAAAACCATGGATTACCATTCAATACCATACTTCTATGCAATACAATATGGGGATGAATATGGTGAGGGTATTTCTGGTAAATGTTTTAGTAATATGGATTCTTTGCTGGTTATTGAGCAAGTTTGCCAATAATGATTTTTTAACCACGCTCTATTCCTCTTTAATGGTGGGCGTTATCGTATACCTAAATAGTAGCTATACCAGCCATATTTGGTATAACATTTTCGATATCAGGGCATTTTTGATTGATGCAATTGCCATGTGGGGACTAACCGGTGTGTGGTTGGGATGGTGGCTAAATCGTAAAACAGCCTTAAGTAGTTAGCAGTTAACTTAAACTAAAAAAGACATACAAATTATTTGTATGTCTTTTTTAGTTGTATTCAGTCTGAATTATTTACGGAGTAATAATCAATGATTTTGCATCAATTGCTACTAACTCCAGATCAAATATTAAATCCTGACCGGCTAATGGATGATTGGCATCTAATACCACTAACTCATCTTTCACTTCAACAATTACTACCGGAAAATTTTGTCCCGATCCATTGCTCATGTTTAATTGCATGCCTACTTCCGGAACCATATCGGCAGGGAAACGGTCTTTAGGAAACTCCATCACCATTTCATCCTGACGTGGGCCATAAGCCTGATCTACCGGAATTTGAATTGTTTTTTTCTCTCCTATAACCATACCGGTTACCCCATCATCAAAACCGGCGATAACCATTCCACCGCCTATTTCAAACTCAAGTGGCTCTCTGCCTTCAGAAGAATCAAATGTAGATCCATCAGTTAATTTACCATGATAATGTACTTTAACACTA
>CANHJH010000072.1 GCA_947460365.1 Sphingobacteriia bacterium
AAAAGCTACAAAAATCAACAAAAAGCCTTTAAACAACACATTAGGAGCAGTTTATATCTGGATGGATGATAATACTATCTTGTACAAAGCTACAACGCAAGCCGCTGCTAATGCACCGAAGCGTCCAATTACACCCAAGGGGCCAACTATTCAACAAAATTTAGGGAAAGCAGCTCCTAGCCCCACCTATCAGGATTTAATCAAAAGTCCTTATGATGAACAGCTTTTTGAATTTTATGCTACAGCACAACTCGTACAAAATCGAAATGGAATAGAAACAAATATTGGCAAAGCTGGTATTATCAGCAGTGTTATACTTTCTCCGGATAAAAAATATTTGTTACTTAAACAATTGCAAAAACCATTTTCATATTTAGTTACTGCAAATGGATTCCCTTCCATAATCAGCATTACGGATCTAACGGGAAATGTAATTAAAATATTAGCTAATCTTCCATCTTCAGAAGGCACACCTTCCGGGTACGACAATACGCTGAATATTCCCCGAGGATTTGATTGGAAGGATGATGAAGCAGCAACCATAACCTGGGCAACACCTTTAGATAGTGGCTTAATAAAAAAAGATGTGCCTTTTCATGATGCCATATTTTCTTTAAATGCTCCTTTTACGGGTACACCTAAGGAATTGTTTAAAACTAAAATGAGATATGCTGGTACCAATTGGGGAGATGCTTCGCTTGCGCTGGTGCAAGAAATTTCAAGAACAAAACAGTTAACCAGAGTTAGTCGTTATAACGCTTTAACACAAACTATGGAGCTATTATATGAACGCAACCAAACAGATGCGTATAATAACCCCGGAACCCCTGTTACCATTAAAAATAAATTCGGCAGAAGTGTAATTGCTACAATAGAAAACGGCACTAAAATATTGATGAATAATACTACAGGCTCTTCCCCAAAAGGAGATTTGCCTTTTCTTGCCAAGTTTGATTTAAATAATAAACAAAATGAAATAATTTGGCGCTGTCAGGAAGGTAATTTTGAATTTGTATCAGATATTATTGACCTTTCTAAACTCACTTTGCTTACCAGAAAAGAATCTCAAACGAATGCCCCCAACTATTTTATAAAAAGTATAATGGATGGCGTTAAAGAAAAGGCAATTACAAATTTCACCAATCCCTATCCTGCTTTAGTAGGTGTAAGCAAAGAGAAAATTAAATATAAAAGAGCTGATGGTGTTGATTTAACCGGAGACTTGTACGTGCCTAAAGGATATAATAAAGAAAAAGATGGGCCACTTCCCCTATTAATATGGGCCTATCCAAGAGAATTTAACTCGGCAGCAGATGCGGCACAAATTAGAGGAAGTAAAGATCGGTTTACAACTCTTAGTTGGGGATCACCCATTTATTACGTTACACAAGGATATGCGATTTTAGACAATGCAGAAATGCCAATTGTTGCTGCAAATACTGACAAAAAACCAAATGATAATTTTATTGAACAATTAAAATTAAACGCCGAAGCAGCAATCAATGAATTATTTAATAGAGGCATTGCGGATAAAAACAGAGTAGCGGTAGGCGGACATAGTTATGGCGCATTTATGACAGCCAACCTATTAGCGCATACCAATTTGTTTAAAGCAGGTATTGCAAGAAGCGGCGCTTATAATAGAACGCTTACTCCGTTTGGGTTTCAGAATGAAGATCGAACATATTGGCAAGCACCACAACTTTATCATGATATGAGCCCATTTAGTTATGCAGATAAAATTAAAACGCCCATCCTGTTGATACATGGCGAAGCAGATGATAATACAGGCACATTCCCGATAAATAGTGAACGCCTATTTGCCGCAATAAAGGGAAATGGAGGCACGGTGAGATTTGTTTATCTACCTTATGAAGCTCACGGATACAGAGGAAAAGAAAATATTTTACATACCCTTTGGGAACAATACCAATGGTTAGAAAAGTATGTAAAGAAGAATTAAAATCAATATAAACTATAACAGTTGAATAAGTTTACATTGATTTGAAATATGAAATTATTTCTATAAAACTACAAAGCCACAACTTTATTGTTGTGGCTTTGTTACATATAATTTATTGTAATAGAAATAAGATATCCCTAAAATAATCATTGTAAATACCGGAAAAAATACCATCGCATTCATTCCATCTACAACGGCTAGACTGATTCCTGCAAAAATAAAATCAAATCCAAAACCGGCGTATGCCCACTCTTTCATCCTTAAAGGGAATTTAGGTAACACCAGAATAATTGCACCTAATACTTTAAAAATAGCCAATGCTACACCGAAATATTCAGGATAGCCTAAATGACGTATGCCTTCTTTTGCCATCTCTGTTTGAGAAGTAAATGCGGGCATTACACCTTCAAACAAAAAAATCAACAGGGTGGTTGACCAATAAATTATCACATCTTTTTTCATAATTGTTTCTAATTATTGTTTTATTGTAAAATAGAATTCTTTTAATTCTGATATGCAGTTTATAAGTAAGTTTTGCGCATGGCTCATGGCATGACTAATACTAAATTTCTAAAAATAAATATACTGAATAATTTAACTTTATTTCCCAAACTTCTTTTTTAATGCCTGCAGGGCGTCGGTAACATTTAATGTGCTTAAATCTTCTTGTTGATTTGAACTTATTGAACCTTGCTGTGAAAATTTGGAACCACTCTGTTTAGTGATTGGCCTGGTATTAGCGGCAGATGATTTATTTTCAGCTTCTGTTTGCTTAATTGAAAGCGCAATTCGTTTTCTCGCAACATCCACTTCCAATACTTTTACTTGCACCTTTTGCCCTAACTTTAATACTTCACCAGGGTCAGTGATATACTTATTAGCAATCTCACTTATGTGAACTAATCCATCCTGCTTTACGCCAATATCAATAAAAGCACCAAATCTTGTAAGATTGGTAACCTGCCCCGGAAGTACATCACCAACTTTAACATCGTCCATCGAATAAATATTGGCATATTCAAATTGTTCTAATTCACTTCTTGGATCAAGCCCTGGCTTTTGTAGCTCTTTTATGATATCATTTAGTGCCAATACCCCAATTTGATCAGTAACATATTTTTTGGTATCGATGGTTTTTAATAATTGTTCGTTCCCAATTAAATCTTTTACGGTCTTATTTAAATCAGCTGACATTTTTTCTACTATAGGATATGCTTCAGGATGCACAGCACTTGCATCTAATGGATGAATGGCATCCGGGATCCGAAGGAACCCCGCACATTGTTCATATGCTTTTGCACCTAATCTGGGAACTTTTAATAACTCTTCTCTATTCGAAAACTTCTTTAATGTTTTTCGATGTTGAATGATGTTTTCCGCAACTGAA
This sequence comes from Sphingobacteriia bacterium, assembly GCA_947460365.1. Classification (GTDB taxonomy): domain Bacteria; phylum Bacteroidota; class Bacteroidia; order Chitinophagales; family Chitinophagaceae; genus Sediminibacterium. The sequence continues at coordinate 3,351 of CANHJH010000072.1, forward strand.
TCTGTTATTCCACTTACGTAAGCCAATAATTTTTTACTGGCAGTATTTAAATTCACACCAACTGTATTTACACAACTTACTACCGTTTGATCTAGCTTTTCTTTTAATCGAAATTGATTTACATCATGCTGATACTGTCCAACTCCAATACTTTTTGGATCTATTTTCACCAGCTCTGCCAACGGATCCATTAATCTTCTTCCAATACTTACAGAACCTCTGACAGTAATATCATAATCGGGGAATTCTTCACGAGCCACTTCTGAAGCTGAATAAACAGAAGCCCCGTCTTCATTTACCAAAAACACCGGTAATCCTAAATTCATTTTTTTGATGAATTGCTCCGTTTCTCTTCCGGCAGTACCATCCCCAATGGCAAATACTTCTACGTCAAATCTTTTAACTAATTCCTTGATTTTATATTCACTATCTAACAACCAATTATTTTCATGAACATATATTAGATCCGTAATCAACAGTTCGCCTTTTTCATCTAAACAAACCACTTTACAGCCAGTTCTATAACCCGGATCTATGGCTAAAATTCTTTTACTTCCGAGCGGAGCGCCTAGCAATAACTGCCTAAGATTTTCTGCAAATACATTAATAGCTTCTTCATCTGCTTTTTGCTTTAGTACCGTTCTACATTCTGTTTCCAAACTAGGTTGCAATAATCTTCTGTAAGCATCTTTTATCGCTTTCCTGATTTGATCAGAAGAAGGCGACATGCCTTTGATATATTGTTCTTCAATAATTTCAATCGCATCTTCTTCAATAGGGGCAATATTCATTCGTAAAAAACCTTCTAAAAAACCCCGTAATATGGCTAATATACGATGAGAAGGTATTTTATTAATAGGTTCAGAAAAATCAAAATAATCCTTGTATTTAATGGCTTCCGTTTCTTTATCTGTTAGCACTTTACATTGTAATGTAGCACTGTCTTCAAAGTGTTTACGAAGCTTTGCACGAATCTCCGCATTCTCATTTACATTCTCTGAAATGATATCTCTGGCTCCTTGAAGCGCCTCTTCTACATTGGTTATTTTATCATTAAAATATTTTGTAGCTTCTTCGTCCGGTAGTTGGTTGGTTTGTTCCAACAAAAAAATAGATAATGGTTCTAACCCATTCTCTCGTGCTATTACTGCTTTAGTTTTTCGTTTTACCTTATAAGGCAAATAAATATCCTCTAATTCAAGCAAAGTATTAGCCGAATCAATTTTTGTTTGTAAAGCTTCGGTCATTTTGCCTTGCTCAGTGATCGTTTTTTCAATAAACGTTTTTCTTTCAGTAAATGCAACTAAAAGTTTCTGTTCATCCTGAATTTGCTGAACCTGCACTTCATCTAAATTACCTGTACTATCTTTTCGATAACGAGCAATAAAAGGTATTGTAGATCCTTCGTGTAACAAACCTAAAACTGTTTCTACCTGTGAAGCACGTATACCAAGCTTTGAAGCTATTATAGGAGCAAACGACATATTTTTTTTATATTTAAAAGCCAGCGAATGTAAGGAAAGTTTAAACTAAAATTTTATTTAATCCTAAAACAAAATTTAGCCCATTTTTTTAAATTGATTCATATGGAATTAAGTCTATTTGATTTTAATTACCCATCTAACAAATTAAAACTATTCATTAAGTTTATAGATTTATTTTGAGCATTTCGGCTATCAAACGTTGCCCATTATTTTGTAAAACAAGATCCAACACTTTTGCGGTTGCAACTGCATCTCCACCGGCTCTGTGCCTGTTCTCAATTTCAATGTTCAACTCTCTACACAAATGCCCTAAACCATATTTTCTATACCCGGGAAAAGCTTTTCTGCTCAATCTGATTGTACATAATTTGGGGGATTGTAACTCAAACCCAGCCAATTGAAGATGATGATATACAAACCCAAAATCAAAATTCACATTATGTGCTACAAATACCCTGTCTTTCAATAGGTTATAAATTCTATCAGCAACCTCATTAAACGATGGTGCAACCCTAACCATGGCGTCAGATATACCCGTCATTCCAACTACAAAAGGTGGAATTGGCTGGTGTGGATTGATTAATGTTTCATATTTACCCTCAATTTCACTCCCATTATGCAATACAATCGCAATTTCCGTAATCCCATGCTGACTCGGAAATCCACCGGTTGTTTCTATATCTACAATTGCATATTACATTCGAATCCTTCTAATTTTCTTGAAAATTGAGTTTACGCTGATCTAAAAGCCGAAAATAAGTATTTAATAATGTAGAATAAACTTTTATCATAATATCCTTGAACCTTTTATTTAAAACCCTCCTTTCCTTTCCTTAAATTTGCATTTTTATAGAATTAAGCACTAACTACTTATAATTTCTAATATGGAATTAAGCAAGAATTACCTACCAACCCCTATTGAGTCTAAATGGTACGAACATTGGCTCTCTAAAAATTACTTTACCAGTAAACCGGATGATCGGGAGCCTTATACAGTAGTCATTCCCCCCCCTAATGTTACCGGCGTTTTACATATGGGGCATTGCTTAAATAATACTATACAAGATATTTTAATACGCCGTGCTCGAATGCAGGGCAAAAATGCATGCTGGGTTCCCGGTACCGATCACGCATCTATTGCTACTGAAGCTAAAGTAGTAGCGATGCTTAGAGAGAGAGGAATTGCTAAATCTTCGTTAACTCGTGAGGAGTTTTTACAATATGCCTGGGAATGGAAGGACAAATATGGTGGTATAATATTGCAACAACTCCGCAAAATGGGTTGTAGTCTCGATTGGGATAGGACCTCCTTCACCATGGATGCGGATTATTACGATTCTGTAATTAATGTTTTCATCGATCTCTATAAAAAAGGACATATTTACAGAGGTAAACGAATGATTAATTGGGATGTTAAAGCTAAAACAGCTTTAAGTGATGAAGAGGTAATCTTTAAAGAAGTGCAAAGCAAACTATATTTTATTCGTTACGCAATAGAAGGAGGTAAAGCGGATAAGAAAGGATTTGCAACAGATGAATTAACCCCGAACACAGACTATATTACTATTGCAACTGTTAGACCGGAAACTATATTAGGTGATGCTGCTATTTGCGTTAATCCTGCAGATGAAAGATACAAGCATTTGCATGGCAAATATGCCTATGTACCGTTAATTAAAAGAAAAATAAAAATCATTCCTGATGAATATGTAACGCTTGACTTTGGTACAGGTGCGTTAAAAGTAACTCCTGCCCATGATATGAATGATTATCAATTGGGAACGAAGTACAATCTGGAAGTTATTGATACCATGAATGATGATGGTACCATGAGTGAAGCTGCTCAATTATTTATTGGGGAAGATCGTTTTGATGTAAGGAAAAAAATCGTTCCTCAACTGGAAGCCGCAGGTCATATTGTTAAAATTGAAGAATACACCAATCAAGTTGGATTTAGTGAACGAACTGATGTAGTAGTTGAACCCAGATTAAGTTTGCAATGGTGGGTTAGCATGAAAGATTTAGCATCACCCGCACTGGATTCTGTAATGAATGAGGATATACATTTTCATCCTGCTAAATTTAAAAACCTTTATCGGCATTGGATGGAAAACATCAAAGACTGGTGTATAAGCCGCCAACTCTGGTGGGGACATCGAATCCCTGCCTGGTATGCCCCGAACGGTGCTTTTGCGGTAGCCAAAACAGCTGCTGAAGCAATAAAAGAAATAAACAGTCAACCAAATAACAACTATTCTGTTGAAGAAATCCGACAAGATGACGACTGTTTAGATACCTGGTTCTCTAGTTGGCTATGGCCATTTGAAGTATTTAAAGGTTTATCCAACCCCGGAAATAAAGAATTAAGCTACTACTACCCTACCAATACGCTGGTTACTGCTCCAGAAATTATTTTCTTTTGGGTTGCCAGAATGATTATGGCTGGTCACGAATATCAACATCAAAAACCATTTAAAGATGTTTATTTCACTGGTATTGTTCGTGATAAACAAGGCCGAAAAATGAGTAAAAGTTTGGGAAACTCCCCAGACCTACTCGGATTAATTGACCAATATGGAGCCGATGCGGTTAGATTCGGAATTATGATTGCTTCTCCTGCCGGAAACGATATTTTATTTGATGAATCGGCTCTTGAACAGGGTAGAAATTTCAATAATAAACTTTGGAATGCACTCAAGCTGGTAAAAGGATGGGAATCAAGAGTGGAGGAATCAACAGATGTAAACAATCATTTTGCATTATCTTGGTTTGAAACAAGATTAAATCAGGTAAGCGCAGAGGTAGATGCTATGTTAACCCAATTTAGACTTAGTGAAGCGTTGAAAACCATCTATTCTTTAATATGGGATGATTTTTGCAGCTGGTATTTAGAGTGGGTAAAGCCCGGATTTGAACAACCGGTTAGTGAACAAATCTATGCTAAGACCATTGGATTTTTCGAAAGATTAATGCAACTGTTGCATCCTTTTATGCCATTCATTACCGAAGAAATTTATCATTTACTAAAAGAACAGTCTGACGACCTTTGTGTAAAACAATATGTTACCCTAGCCGCAACAAACGATGACATACTTATTGCCGGAGAATTATTAAAACAAGTGATCAGTTCATTGAGGGATGCCAGAAACAAAAATCAAATTAAACCCAAAGACAGCATTAAACTGCATATAAATACTGTTAATGCAGACTCGTATCATGCGATAGAAAATATATTAATGAAGCAGGTTAATGCAGAAGTAATCAATTATACGGATGGTTCTATTGCTAACACCGTTATGGTAAACGTTGAAAAGGATCAGTTTTTCATCGAAGCGGAAAAACAATTAGATACGGCCGCTATGAAAACTTCTCTGGAAAAGGATTTAGCCTATGAACAAAATTTTTTAGCTTCAGTTATGAAAAAATTAAGCAATGAAAAATTTGTTCAAAATGCTAAACCGGAAGTAATCGCACTAGAACGAAAAAAACAAACTGATGCAGAAGCAAGAATTTCAACCATAGAAGAAAGCTTGAAAACTTTATAATAATTAGCAATTAACCTTTGGTAAAAATTTTCTGAGAAAAATAAATCAATCATTGATAAAACTGACTATGAATTTAGCTAAACAATTAATCATGAATGCTAGCATCTACGCTCCAAGGTTTATCATATTTTTTTTATTGCTTGCTTTCAGTGATTCTTTACTTGCGCAATCAGATTGGGAGATCAATACACTTAGAAATATCAATCCACAATCTCCAGATAATATTGCCTGGAAAGGACTATCTTATACTGCAGAACCTATAGCGGTGGCAATTCCTGCAGGTATGTTTGCAACAGCACTTTTTACCCACGATAAAAAATTAAAAAATCAATCACTGCAAGTTTTAGGGAGTTTGGTTATAGCAACAGCAACAACGCAAATTTTAAAAAGAGTAATAAATAAGCCCAGACCTTATGAAACCTATAGTGAAGTATATCCCAACAAAATTGAGTCTGGAAAATCTTTCCCATCCGGACATACCACTACCGCTTTTTCAACTGCAATGTCATTAACAATGATAACAAAAAAATGGTACGTGGCGGTGCCTGCATTTACCTGGGCGGCGAGTGTGGGTTATTCAAGACTTTATCTGGGACAGCATTATCCAAGTGATGTAGTCATGGGCGCCTTTGTTGGCACTGCCAGTGGCTTTTTATCGGATTGGCTCACTAAAAAAATACTTACCCGAAAGAAAAGGATATTTAAAAACGCTGTTAAGTAAATGATACGAACTGCAAATCCATCTGATAGTCCAATAATTCGTTCCATTGCAGAAAATACATGGCCCGATGCATATAGCAACATCATATCTCCAGAACAAATACAATACATGTTAAATTTGATGTATAGTGACGATGCTCTACATCATCAAATGAAAAATGGACATCAGTTTTATATTGCCGAGATAAATGAAAAGCCAATAGGTTTTGCGTCTGTTTCCAACGAAGGAAATAATGTATTTCAACTCAATAAATTATATATTTTACCAAACACTCAAAAAACAGGGGTTGGCAAGTCTTTAATTCAAACAATTATTGAACATGTAAAACAACATGGGGGGGCACAGATTATGTTAAGGGTAAATAAACAGAATAATGCAAAATTATTTTATGAAAGACAAGGATTCAGTATATTAAATGAATCGATACTTGAATTAGAACATGGTTTTGTGATGGACGACTATATCATGGGCATTAATGTTTAAAAATACTGGTCATCTATCAAACCAATAAATGTGTTTGTTTAATAACACCCATAACAAATACACTTTGCACATGGCCAATATTTTCTGCCTGGCTTAACTTGTTCACATGAAAGTCGTAATAGGCATCCATATTCTCCGCAACTACTTTCAGCATAAAATCAAATTCTCCTGAAATATTATAACACTCAATTACTTCACTTAACTCATGCATTCTTTTAATAAATTTACCACCAGCTGTTTTATCGTGCTGCTTTAAGGAAACATAACAAATTACCATCAATCCTTTCTTCACTTTAGTATGATCTAATAATGTGGCGTATTGTTTTATTACACCCATTTCTTCCATTCTCTTAATCCGTTCATGAACAGGGGTTGTACTTAAATGAATGTTTTCAGCAATTTCTTTGACAGTAATTCTTGCATTTTGCTGCAACAATTTTAAAATAGCTACATCTTTTGCGTCTAAAGAAATGGTAGTAGTGGAATCGGCTTTTTTAGGGCTTGATGGCATATATAAAATACTTTTTGTACTATTAAAGATAGGTTAAATAGTGTTTTATTCTATATTTTTAAAAATACTTGTTAGTTTATCCCATAAAATTACCTTTGCACTTCATAAAAATTCTATTATGTCTACATTAGCTTCATCAATTGATTTCAGCCTAAAATATAAGGTTGCAGATTTTAGCCTCGCAGATTGGGGTCGTAAAGAAATTCGTTTAGCAGAAGCCGAAATGCCGGGTTTAATGGCATTGCGTGCTGAATATGGTGCTTCTCAACCTTTAAAAGGTGCTCGCGTTGCAGGTTGTTTACACATGACTATTCAAACTGCTGTATTAATTGAAACGTTAGTTGCTTTAGGTGCTGAAGTAAAATGGAGCTCTTGTAATATCTTCTCTACACAAGATCAAGCCGCTGCTGCTATTGCTGCTGCCGGTGTTGGTGTTTTTGCATGGAAAGGACAAACACAGGAAGAAGCTGATTGGTGTATAGAGCAAACTTTATTCTTTGGCGGAGCTGATCGTCCACTAAACATGATACTAGATGATGGTGGAGATTTAACGAATATGGTTTTTGATAAATACCCCGATTTAGTTAAAGAAATTAAGGGCCTATCTGAAGAAACAACTACCGGTGTGCACCGCTTATATGAGCGTATGGCAAAAGGTACTTTACCTATCCCAGCTATCAATGTAAATGATTCTGTTACTAAATCTAAGTTTGATAACAAATACGGTTGTCAGGAATCATTGGTTGATGCTATTCGTAGAGCTACTGATGTAATGATGGCTGGTAAAATTGCAGTAGTTGGTGGATATGGTGATGTTGGCAAAGGTTCTGCATTATCTTTAAGAGGCGCTGGTTGTCGCGTAATTGTTACTGAAATTGATCCTATTTGTGCTTTACAAGCAGCGATGGAAGGATTTGAAGTAAAACCAATGATTGAAGCAGTAAAAGAAGCTGACATTATTGTTACTGCTTCAGGTTGTAGAGACCTTATCACCGAAAAACACTTTCGCTTGATGAAAGACAAAGCAATCGTTTGTAACATTGGCCACTTTGATATTGAAATTGATATGGCATG
>CANHJH010000073.1 GCA_947460365.1 Sphingobacteriia bacterium
ATTTTTCCTTTTTTGGATAATCGGGTAAAAAGTCATCACAAAAAACAACGCTAAAAAGGCTAAAATAGCGAGAACAATAAGGATTTTATATATCAAGCTAATATCTGAATTAAGCAGTATCACCGTTTCATTGGCAACTAAATTGATGTTCAAAAAAACCAATATTATTGCAACCAACCACGCGATGATTTTTATGGCAGGTTTTATTGCAAATTCACCCATTGTTTTTTTATCGCTAACAAAATGAATGAGTGGAATAACAGCGAAGCCAAGTTGAATACTTAATATAACCTGGCTAAATACTAAAAGGTCATCTACTTTATCTTCCCCATATATTAAAATGGTAACCAATGCAGGTACAATTGCAATTAATCTTGTCAGTAATCTTCGTAGCCATGGATTAATCCTTAATTTAAGATACCCCTCCATAACTATTTGACCAGCAAGGGTGCCGGTTAATGTAGAACTTTGTCCGGCGGCAATTAAAGCAACAGCAAATAGAATCGGAGCTAATGAACTGCCTAACAAAGGTTGCAGTAATTTATGAGCGTCTTCAATTTTAGCCACATGTGTGTTCCCGGTATTATAAAAAACGGTGGCAGCCAACACTAAAATTGCGGTGTTTACTAAAAAAGCTGCGTTTAAAGCAATCGTGCTATCTATCAAATTATACTTGATTGCTTTCTTGATGCCTTTTATAGTAGGGGTTATTTTGCGGGTTTGAACTAAGGCGGAATGCAGATAAAGGTTATGCGGCATTACAGTAGCGCCAATTATACCGACTGCAATATACAGTGCCTGATGATTTAGCTTAGAAGGAATCATTCCTTGTAAAACTCCTGAAACAGGGGGCTGTGCTAATACAATCTGAATTAAAAAAGACAATCCAATAATGGCCACCAATCCAATAATGAAGGCTTCCATTTTTCTAATACCATATTGTTGTAAGAGCAGAAAAAGAAAAGTATCTAAGACAGTGATTGCCACACCCCAAAAAATAGGTAATCCAGTAAGCAAATGAATACCAATTGCCATACCTAGTACTTCTGCTAAGTCACATGCAGCAATGGCCAATTCTGCTAATATATACAGGCAAAAGTTAACAAACGGAGGATAGGTTTCCCTATTAGCTTGAGCCAGGTCTCTTCTTCTTACAATACCTAAGCGAACACTTAAGCTTTGTAAAAGCAAAGCCATTAAGTTACTCATCAGCAATACCCAAATTAATTGATAGCCAAATTGAGCCCCGCCTTGCAAATCGGTAGCCCAATTACCCGGATCCATATAGCCAACACTAACCAAATAGGCTGGTCCGATATAGGCCAAAATTCTTTTAATCCCTTTACGGGGTAAAGTGGTGTCCACCGTTTCATGTACCTCACTCAATGATTGGTCTGAATTGTATTTATTGTCCTTATCCATGTTTTATTTGCTTCACTATTTTCACCCTTAATTTTGTATAAATCTAAATCGAATCCTTCATCTTTCAAACAAAATATCATTGCATTCGATTTATAATATTAATTTTATTACAAATAAGCTTTAATGATAAAATATTTTTATGCGATTATTCTACTAGTAGGAATAGGTTGCAAAGAAAAAAATGTTGATTTTTCGGGAGAGTTGCCATTAGATCAAAAGGATTTTTTCGGTGTTTTTAAATCAATCAACCTCCCCTATTCGGTCAGTGATACGAATATTGATAAGTCGGCCGACAAATTAGTTATTGGTTTAAAAGCATTTTTACAATTTTTTCCGGATAGTGCACTTCAGCCTATCATGGGCAATAACAGAAAATTCATTTTACATCCAATTGGTAAAATTGAAAAACAAGTAGAACATTATTATTTAATGATGTTGACTTACCAAAAAAAGAAAAAATTAGTTGTTTTTGTTACAGATAAAAAGCAAAATTATTTAGCCTCCAAAGAGCTATTAAGAAGCGATAAGCAAGATGAATATTTTCATACATTAAACATTAATAAAGAGCCTACCTTTTTATTAAGTAAAGAGAAATCCGGAAAGGAGAATATGATCATGTTTTCAAGAGCCGGTTGGGCTTACAACGAAGGCAGTTTTATGATTGTAATCAATGATTCTAATGAAGATCCTATAAAAACAGCGGTTGTAAATCCAATAGACACTTTTTCTCAATCAAACAAGTACAGTGGCGACTATTTAAAAGACAAAAAGAATTACATTTCTATTCGAGATGGGAAAAATGTAAATCATTATGTGTTTTTTATTCATTTTGAAAAGAATGAGGGGTCATGTACAGGTGAGTTAAAAGGCGAATTAAAGATGAAATCTACCGTAAACGGGATATTTTCTGAAAATGGAGACCCTTGTATAATAGATTTCACGTTTGAGGGGAATCAGCTGTTTTTAAAAGAACAAGGCAGTTGCGGGAATCACAGAGGTATTAAATGTTATTTTAATGATGCATACAACAAAATAAAAAGAACATCAAATAAAGGGGTAAAAACAAACAAGTAACGATTGCGGTGATTATTTATAGCCCAATTAATGTGTACAATATACATTATCATATAAATAAGCTCTATATTGCAAGTAGAATAGCTAACAAAACATGTAATTATGGACTTTAGAAATTATCAGGTACCTTATCAAATTAATGATCAGTATGCGAAAAAAGCGGCTTATTTCTCTATGGAATTTGCTATCCATCAACCCTTAAAGATATACAGCGGCGGTTTAGGTTTTTTAGCCGGCTCTCATTTACGCAGTGCCTATGAATTACGCCAAAACATGATTGGTATAGGTATCCTATGGAAATATGGCTATTATGATCAGGCGAGAAATCAGGATCAAACACTTCAGGTAACTTTCATGGAAAAGATTTATAGTTTTCTGGAAGATACCGGAATAAAATTTCAAATTGCCATCCACGAACATCCTGTTTGGGTTAAAGTGTATTACCTGAATCCACTGACTTTTAACAGTGCGCCATTATTCTTGTTAAGCACCGATTTGCCGGAAAATGACTATGTATCGCAAACGATCACACACCGACTATATGATGCAAATGTTGCTACAAAGGTTGCACAATTTATTTTATTGGGTGTTGGAGGAGCTAAATTAATTGATGAATTAGGATTTAATCCGGATGTTTATCACTTAAATGAAGCGCATGGAATTTCAGCAGCGTTTTATTTGTTAAACAAATACCAATCGATAGATAAAGTAAGAGAGCGTTTGGTTTTTACAACACATACACCGGAGGAAGCAGGTAATGAAAAACATGATATTTATTTATGTCATAAAATGAGTTATTTCTGTGGCTTGTCTATAGATGAAGTAAGAAAAATAACCGGAACACATGACGATCAGTTTAATCACTCATTAGCTGCACTGCGTTTTGCCCGTAAAGCAAACGGAGTATCGGCTTTACATGGTGTAGTGAGTAGAGAAATGTGGAAAAATCAGGAGGGTATATGTCCTATTACGTCTATCACGAATGCGCAAAACTGGCGCTACTGGGCAGATAAGCAGATGTACAGGGCGATGGAAGAAAGCAATGATGAGATTTTTGATGATAGAAAAAAGTATTTAAAGAAAAGATCTTTTGAAATAGTTGCAGATCAAACCGGTAAATTATTTGACCCTAATATATTAACCATTGTTTGGGCAAGAAGATTTGCAGGATATAAGCGTGCAGATATGCTTACTTATGATATGGAACGTTTTGAAAAGATGTTGAGTAATACCAAATATCCGGTTCAGGTAATTTGGGCAGGTAAAGCCTACCCGGTTGATTATCCTGCAATTTCTCAATTTAATAATCTGGTACAAATCAGCAAGAAATATAAGAATGTTGCCGTTTTAGTTGGATATGAATTGGCTTTAAGCAAACGTTTAAAGCAGGCCTCCGATGTATGGTTAAATAATCCCAGAGTACCGAGAGAAGCTTCCGGTACCAGTGGTATGACTGCTGCCATGAATGGCGCGGTAAACTTTTCTACAGATGATGGATGGATTCCGGAGTTCATTAACCACGGGAATAATGGATTTGTAGTTCCAAAAGCTGATTATGCAAATATGTCTCAGCACGATCAGGACGAATATGACTTGAATAAAGTGTATGAAATTTTAGAACAACAAATTATTCCTATGTACTATGAAAATCATGATACATGGAGACAAATCATGAAAAATGGTATGCGGGATGTTCGTTTTCAGTTCGATAGCAACAGGATGGCGCACGAGTACTATGAAATTATGTATAAATAATATTTTATCATATACCTACTTAAATACCCTCTTAATAGAGGGTATTTTTTTACCCAAACAACTTTTTAATTTTACTTTTGTTTAGTAAATATGGCTAACAAAATAATTATTGCAATAACAGGTGCCAGTGGTTCTATTTATGCGCAGTTGTTGCTCAACAAGTTATTACTTCATACAGATCAATATGAACGTGTTGGTATTGTGATGAGTGACAACGCGAAGGAGGTTTGGCGAACTGAATTAGGGAATGATTCTTACAAAGATTATCCTTTTACATTTTATGCTAAACACGATTTCAATGCGCCATTTGCTTCGGGATCAGCGCGTTATAATACTATGATAGTGGCCCCTTGTAGTATGGGGACATTAGGGAGAATTGCTTCGGGTATTAGTGATGATTTAATTACACGTGCTGCAGATGTAATTTTAAAAGAGCGAAGAAAGCTCATTTTAATGGTCAGAGAAACGCCTTATAATTTAATCCATATAAAAAACATGGAGTCTGTAATGCTGGCAGGTGGTATTATTTGTCCTGCAACCCCATCCTTTTACAGTGTTCCTAAAACTGTTGAAGAATTAGCGTCTACTGTTGTAGAGCGGGTATTAGATCTAGCAGGATTTACGTTTCCTGGATACAGATGGAAGGAACAGTAAAAGTAGAAATGGATTGAATAGAAGTAATATATTACAAGCAGGTAGCATCCTTGTTTAGAGGATACTACCTGCTGATTGAAGTAATTATTCTGTTGGGGCTTCTTTTTGTTCCGTTCTTGATTGAAAAGTAAAAGCGATTTGCCCTGTCTCTTTGTTCAAGTCTGCAACCAATACATCGCCTTGTTTAATAGTCATATTCATTATTTCTTCTGCAAGTGGGTCTTCCAGGTATTTTTGAATAGCCCGATGTAGCGGTCTAGCACCAAATTGAGCATCATAGCCTTTATCTGCAATAAATTCTTTTGCTGCTGCTGTTAATTCTAAAGAGAACCCGAGGTTCGTAAGTCTTTTAGAAACACTAGACATTAATATATCGATAATATTAAATATATTCTCTTTAGTCAATGAATTGAATATAACCACATCGTCAATACGATTAAGGAATTCAGGCGAGAAGGTTCTTTTCAATGCTTTCTCTATCACTGCTTTATTGCTTTCCTCGGCATTTTGTATGCGAGTAGCGGTTGCAAAACCAACGCCGTCACCAAATTCCTTCAACTGACGAACACCAATATTGGAAGTCATGATAATTAAAGTGTTCTTAAAATCAACCTTTCTACCCAAACCATCCGTTAATTGACCATCATCCAGTACCTGTAATAAGATATTATAAATATCCGGATGTGCTTTTTCGATTTCATCCAACAGGATAACACTGTAAGGTTTTCTTCTAACCTTTTCGGTTAATTGACCACCCTCTTCATATCCCACATAGCCGGGAGGTGCGCCAATTAATCGGCTTACAGTAAATTTTTCCATGTATTCACTCATGTCAATTCTAAGCAAAGCGTCTTCAGAATCAAACATATTCTTGGCTAATGCACGGGCTAATTCGGTTTTTCCTACACCGGTAGGGCCAAGGAAAATGAAAGTTCCAATTGGTTTTTTAGGATCCTTCAACCCTACTCTATTTCGTTGGATCGCTTTAACTACTTTTTGTATGGCGTCATCTTGACCAATTACCACACTCTTCATTTCATCGCTCATTTTTTTGAGCTTTTCCGTTTCCGCCTGAACCATTCGTTTAACAGGAATGCCTGTCATCATGCAAATAACCTCTGCAATGTTTTCTTCAGAGATGGGATAGCGTCTGTTTTTGCTTTCCTCTTCCCATATATTTTTGGCTTTATCGAGTTCCTCACCCAGCCTTTTTTCAGTATCTCTTAATGCAGCTGCTTCCTCAAAACGTTGACTTTTTACTTCTTTATTTTTTTCGTTTTTAACTTCCTCGATGCGCTTTTCCAGTTCAATAATTTCTTCCGGAACATTGATGTTTTTAAGATGCACCCTTGCACCTACTTCATCCAGAACATCAATCGCTTTATCTGGTAAAAGACGATCGGTCATATAACGATCACTTAATTTAACACATGCATCAATAGCATCGTCACCATAAGTTACATTATGAAAGTCTTCATATTTAGATTTAATATTATTTAATATTTGAATCGTTTCCTCTACACTAGGTGGTTCAATTAAAACTTTTTGAAATCTTCTGTCGAGGGCACCATCTTTTTCAATATGCATACGATATTCATCTAAAGTAGATGCGCCAATGCATTGCAATTCGCCTCTAGCCAAGGCTGGTTTAAAAATGTTAGAAGCATCTAAGGAACCGCTTGCCCCACCTGCACCAACAATTGTATGAATTTCATCAATGAAAAGAATAACATCTCTGTTCTTTTCTAATTCATTCATGATGGCTTTCATTCTTTCTTCAAACTGCCCTCTATATTTTGTACCGGCTACTAAGGCAGCTAAATCAAGGGAAATAACGCGTTTGTCGAATAATACCCGGCTTACTTTACGTTGCGTAATTCTAAGGGCTAATCCTTCTACAATAGCTGTTTTACCCACACCAGGCTCTCCTATTAAAATAGGGTTATTCTTTTTTCTTCTACTTAAAATCTGACTAACTCTTTCGATTTCCTGTTCACGACCAACTATTGGATCAAGTGTACCAGCTTCAGCTAATTTGGTAATATCTCTACCGAAATTATCTAAAACAGGTGTCTTGCTTTTAGCGGTAGCGGTAGCTTTGCCGGATTTAGGCTGTTGAAATCCGCCACTTTTCCTTTCATCGTCAAAATCATCGTCGCCATCGTCAGGAAATTCACTTCGAGGGTTAGGATTATTGGTACCCACTACTCCGAGTTCATTTCTGAATAAATCGTAATCCACATCAAATTGATTTAAAATTTGTGTAGCGATATTCTCTTTGTTTTTAAGAATACTCAACATAAGATGTTCTGTTTCTACCAAGGGGCTTTTAAGGGCTTTGGCTTCTAAAACTGTAACCCGTATTACTTTTTCAGCTTGTTTGGTAAGGGGCAAGCTGTTAATATTGGCAATATTTTTACCTGTTTTGTCTTTTACAGCTAATTCTACCTCTTTTCTAAGCTCATATAAATCAATATTAAGCTGTTTAAGTACTTTAATGGCTGTATTATCCCCGTCTCTGATAAGACCAAGTAATAAATGTTCTGTTCCAATAAAATCATTTCCTAACCTAAGCGCCTCTTCTCTACTGAAGGAAATAATCTCCTTAACTTGTGATGAAAAATTATTATCCATAATCTAAATTTGGGATTATACAATTATAACGAATATTTTTGAGTGAAGTTGTGTTGCTTTTATTCACAGTTTGTTAATTCAATCACCTAAATATGGAAGTCAAAATTGATACCAAGGAAAAATTCACTGTAATTCAACCATTAATCCATGAATTTACTGCCAATATAGCAGCAGAATTCATTCAAACATGCAGTACGATCCTGCATCAACCTGTAAAAAATATCATACTAAACCTTTGTGATGTAGCCGTAATTGATGATTCTATGTCTAATGCCCTTGTTGATCTGCAACAACAGTTTTACGACAATAATGCATCTTTTGTAATTTGTAATTTAACTGAATCGGTGGATGCGCATTTAGAGCAATTAGAATTAAATGAATTGTTAAATATTACGCCCACTGAATCGGAAGCCTGGGATATAGTTCAAATGGAAGAAATTGAGCGAGAATTGATGGATAGTGATGATATGAGTTTTGAAAATAACCAATAAGAAAATTCAAAATTCAAAAGTTAAAGTTAAAAAATAGAACCCTTTTATGAATAAGCGCCATTTTTTAAAAAGCATTAGCCTGTTAGGATTAGGCTCACCGTTTGTAGGGAAAGCATCTATTCAATCTATTTTAGCGCAAAGCAAAAATACTTCCCCGGAATTACTTGCAGTAGATGAAACTTACTGGAAAGAAATAAGGTCGCATTATAAGTTGAAAACAGACTATATAAATTTAGAAAATGGGTATTACAATATACTTCCGCAGGAAATATTAGAAGGGTATATTCAGCACATCAGAGACGTTAATTTTCAGGGAGCTTATTATATGCGAACGGTACAGTTTGACAACAAAAAGAACATGTGTGAAAAAGTTGCCGAATTATTAGGCTGTACAACTGAGGAGTTGATCTTAACCAGGAATACTACAGAATCATTGGATATGATTATCTCCGGCTTCCCGTGGAAGCAGGGAGATGAGGCGGTATTTGCAGCGCAAGACTATGGCTCCATGATAGAAATGTTTAAGCAAGTTGCTTTAAGGCATGGCATTACCAATAAAATCATTTCAGTTCCGCATCATCCTAAATCAGATGAAGAAATCGTGGACATATATCGCGAAGCAATAACGCCAAATACCAGATTATTAATGATTTCGCACATGATCAACATTACCGGGCAA
This sequence comes from Sphingobacteriia bacterium, assembly GCA_947460365.1. Lineage (GTDB taxonomy): Bacteria > Bacteroidota > Bacteroidia > Chitinophagales > Chitinophagaceae > Sediminibacterium. The sequence continues at coordinate 8,710 of CANHJH010000073.1, forward strand.
ATATTGCCGGTACAAAAGATTTGTGATATGGCGCATAGTTTAGGCGTTGAAGTAATGGTTGACGGAGCGCACGCAGTTGCTCAAATACAGTTTAATATTCAGGATTTACATTGTGATTATTACGGAGCCAGTTTACACAAATGGCTTTCTGTACCATTAGGCGTAGGAATATTGTACATAAAAAAAGAAAAAATAAATAAAATTTGGCCTTTACTGGCGGAAGGGGCCTCCATTGAAACAATCAGCAGACTAAATCATTTAGGGACCCACCCTGTACATACAGATCTTGCAATAAAAAATGCAATTGATTTTTATCAGAAATTAGGCCCTGCAAATAAAGAAGCACGGCTTCGGTATTTACAACAATATTGGACCAGCAAAGTAAGGGGCGTTCATAAAATTGATATATATACACCTGCAGATTCAACAAGAGCATGTGCAATAGCCAATGTTGGCATACAAGGAATTAGTCCAAAAGACTTAGCAGATACTTTATTAAAAAAACATAAAATTTATACGGTAGCAATAGATGGGGCTGCGGTACATGGGTGTAGAATTACCCCCAATATTTATACGCTAACAGAAGAGCTCGATAAATTAATAATAGCTTTAAAATCAATAGCTGCATAGGTATTCATGGGCTTCTTGATATTTTATCGATTAATTAAGCATAACTTTAATATGCTAATTAGTTACAAAATGATCAAGCGTATTATACCTGCACTGATATTATTTGTATCAACCTCTTGTTCAAAAAACGAAGAGACTACACATCCTGTAGAAGAAAAAATTACGGAGTCCGTTTATGCATCAGGAATGATAAAAAGCAAAAATCAATACCAGGTTTTTGCTACTTCGAATGCATTAATCAAAGAAATTTATGTGGAGGAAGGAAGTGTTATAAAGAAAGGCGATGTTATATGTAGTTTATCGAATGAAAAAGCGTTATTAAATACAGCAGCTGCACGTATTGCCGGCGAATATGCTTCTTTAAAATCGAATAAAGATATACTCGCACAAATTGGATTAGATATAGCAACGGCAAACGCTAAAATGGAAAATGATGCAAGCTTATTAAAGAAACAGCAGAATTTGTGGGAGGATGGCATTGGCACTGAAAATGAGTTGCAACAAAAAAAGCTGAATTTTACTAATTCAACCAATCAATTTAATGCGTTAAAATTTAAGTATAGTCAGATTGAAAAACAATTGAATCTGCAAGCCAAACAAAGTCAAACAACCATTGAACTAGCCAATAGTACCTCAGAAGATTATTTAGTTAAAAGTGCATTCGATGGAAAAGTATATGCTATCTATAAAAAGAAGGGGGAAATGGCCACTACGCAGAGTCCTATTGCTTTAGTTGGAGCGTCTAATGCATTTATTATTGACATGCAAGTAGATGAATATGATATAACCAGGATTCAAGTTGGTCAAAAAATAAAAGTTTTAATGGACAGTTATAAAGGACAAGTATTTGATGCAACTATTATAAAAGTTAATCCGATAATGAATACATCAACAAAGTCATTTACAATAGAAGCATCATTTATTGAACCACCAACAACATTATATCCTAATTTAACTGTTGAAGCAAATATCATAATCAATGTAAAAGAGCGCGCAATAACTGTTCCGAGAGATTATATAATTAACAATGAATACATTTTATTAAAAAACAAGGAAAAAAGGAAAGTTACAATCGGCTTGAAGGATTATCAGAAAGTAGAAATATTAAAAGGGATTACAACGACAGATGAAATTGTAAAGCCAAATGTATGATGAATAAGCTAATAATACATATAGCCAGATCATTGTTATTAGCCAGATGGAAGCAAACACTGATAGCCGCCATAGGTGTAACTTTTAGCATTACTATGTTTGTTACCTTACTGGGCTTTATGGGTGGTTTAAATAACATGCTGGATGGTTTGATTTTAAACAGATCACCACATGTAAGGCTCTATAATGAGATTAAACCCAGTAATCGGCAAGCCATTCAACTAGCTCCTGAATATGCAGATGCGCATCACTTTATTCATTCCATCAAATCCGGGAATATCAGACAAGAGATTTATAACAGTGGGGCGATTATGCAAGCCTTAAAAAATGATGAACAAGTTTTAGGATTCTCTCCCAAAGTAAATGCGCAAATATTCTTCAACAACGGTACTTTAGAAATAACAGGCGTGATGAATGGAATAGAAGAAAAAACAGAAAATGAGTTATTTCATTTTAATGAATATGTAATTGAAGGAAATAGCAGTGACATTAACAAGATTCCGAATAGCATAATATTAGGAAATGAACTGGCTAAAAGTATGCTGGCGAATATTGGTGATGTTGTACAAATAACTACTACCAAGGGGCAAATATTTCCGTTGAAAGTAATTGGACTTTTTCAATC
>CANHJH010000074.1 GCA_947460365.1 Sphingobacteriia bacterium
AAGCTTTCCCCATAGTAATTTTATTCCCCAATAATACAGTGGCTAATTCGTAATTTTGCAACATTAAAAATCGACCCTACATGAATATTTTTGTACAACAATCTACCGAATTTCAACAGCGACATATTGGCCCCAATATGGAAGATATGTTGAGCATGTTGAAGACCATTGGTGTAAATGAGCTTGAAACGCTTATTTCCCAAACTGTACCGGATAATATTCGAATTAAACAACCATTAAATATACCAGATGCTATCAGTGAATTCGAATACCTTACTCAATTAAAATCAGTAGCTACTAAAAATAAAGTATATAAAAACTTTATTGGCCAAGGTTATTATGGCACTATTACCCCAAGTGTAATACTTAGAAATATCTTTGAAAATCCGGGATGGTACACCCAATATACGCCCTATCAAGCTGAAATTTCTCAGGGCAGATTAGAGAGTTTATTGAACTTTCAGACGATGATTGCAGACCTTACCGGACTGCCATTAGCTAATGCATCTTTATTAGATGAGGCAACTGCTGCTGCAGAAGCTATGGCGATGTTATTTCATCATGTAAACAAAACAGATGTTATTGCTAAGCCGAAATTATTTGTTGATGACAACCTATTCCCTCAAACTAAATTGGTGTTAATCACCAGAGCAGAACCTATTGGAATTGAGTTGGTTTTTGGCGATTATAAAACAGTACAAATAGATGATACTTATTTTGGAGCAATCGTTCAGTATCCGGCCAACAACGGTTCGGTGGAAGATTATCGTTCATTTGCTAAAAAGGTGCACGATGCAGCGGGATATGTAATAATGGCAACTGATTTGTTATCATTAACCTTATTAACCCCTCCGGGTGAGTTGGGAGCAGATGTTGCCATTGGCTCTTCACAAAGATTTGGCGTTCCCATGGGATATGGTGGACCGCATGCTGCATTCTTTGCCACCAATGATGATTTTAAAAGAGGCATGCCAGGTAGATTGATTGGTGTGAGTATTGATTCACAAGGTAATCGCGCATTGCGCATGGCACTTCAAACCAGAGAGCAACACATCAAAAGAGAAAAAGCTACTTCTAATATTTGCACTGCACAAGCGTTACTGGCTAATATGGCAGCAATGTATGCAGTTTATCATGGTGCAACCGGTTTAAAGCAAATTGCATCCAGAATTCATTTGTTGGCTGCAGCCATTGCTACCTCCCTACAACAGTTAGGCGTTCAGCAAAACAATGCATCATTTTTTGATACCATTCACCTATCAGGCGTAGATGCTGAAAAAGTGAAAGCTGTTGCTGAGCAACACCAATTTAATTTCCGCTATTTTAATGATGGCACAATTGGCATAACCACAGATGAAACTACTTCAATTGAAGAGGCTAATACCATCATTCATCTGTTTGAGTTGGCTACAGGAAAAACAATTAGTGAAAAAATCACTGCCAACAGCATTGTTGCAACAACCAATAAAATCCCCGATAGTTTATCAAGAACCAGCAGCTATTTAACACATCCGGTTTTCAACACGCACCACAGTGAGAGCCAAATGATGCGCTACATTAAGCAACTAGAAAACAAAGATCTTTCTTTAAACACCAGTATGATAAGCTTAGGTAGCTGCACCATGAAACTAAATGCTGCAACTGAAATGATTCCGGTAAGTTGGCCTGAATTTGGTGGTCTTCATCCATTTGCACCGGCTAATCAAACCGCAGGTTATCAGCAAATTATTGAAGAATTAAATCAGTACCTATGTGCAGTAACCGGATTTACCGCTTGTAGCCTACAACCCAATAGTGGTGCACAGGGAGAATATGCAGGATTATTAACTATACGGGCATATCATAAAAGTCGCAATGAAGTGCATCGCAATATTGTGTTGATTCCTATTAGTGCACATGGAACCAATCCTGCCAGTGCGGTTATGGCCGGATTTAAAGTGGTGGTAATTAAATGTGATGAAGCAGGTAATATAGACGTTGCCGATTTAAAAGAAAAGGCAGAAATTCATAAAAATAATTTAGGCGGTTTAATGGTTACCTATCCTTCTACGCATGGAGTTTTTGAAGAAACCATTAAAGATATTTGTGCAATCATTCATGAAAATGGTGGACTGGTTTATATGGATGGTGCCAATATGAATGCACAGGTTGGATTAACCAGTCCGGGTATGATTGGAGCCGACGTGTGTCACTTAAACTTACATAAAACATTTGCCATACCACATGGTGGTGGCGGTCCGGGAATGGGGCCAATTTGTGTAAATGATAAATTAGCCCCTTTTTTACCGGGTCATGTAAGTGGCTATGATTCTACTGAATTGGCTGTAAGTGCGGCGCCATTTGGCTCGGCCAGTATTTTGTTAATCAGCTATGCGTACATTAAAATGTTAGGTGCCGATGGAGTTCGCAGCGCTACTGAATATGCAATTCTAAATGCCAATTACATGAAAGCGCGTTTAGAAAAGTTTTATCCGATTTTATATACCGGCAGAAATGGCACTTGTGCCCATGAGTTCATAGTGGATCTTCGTCCATTTAAACAATCTGCCGGAGTAGAAGCAGAAGATGTAGCCAAGCGATTGATTGACTATGGTTTTCATGCACCTACCATGAGTTTCCCGGTACCGGGTACCATTATGATTGAGCCTACTGAAAGTGAAGATAAAGGGGAGTTAGACAGATTTTGTGATGCTTTAATTGCTATTTATGAGGAAATAAAAGCAATAGAAACAGGCAAAGTAGATAAGATGAACAACCCATTAAAAAATGCGCCACATACACAAGCAATGATTTGTGCTGATACTTGGAATTATCCTTATAGCAGAACAGAAGCTGCATTTCCACTCCCTTACGTTGCAAAAAATAAATTTTGGCCAAGTATAGGAAGAGTGAATAATACACATGGCGACAGAAACTTAATTTGTACCTGCGAGCCAGTCTCCTCTTATGCTTAATGTACATAATTGAATGTCATCGATGAGTAACAACTTACTCATTGATGACATTTTTTTTAGGCAATAATTTACCTACATAATTGGTTAAAAGCTGTTTGACTGCAAAAATTCAATAATAGCTTCTTTATCAGCTACTATTCGTTCTAATTGGCGAATTTGGTTATTAAAAGAACGGATCAACTCCTCACTCACATAAGCTGCATTTTCTTCTCCAGTTAATAACCATTGAAGATCGAGGTCGGGGTAATGATATTTCATTTTTTCCAATACATTAGACCCAACAGTTCCTTTTCCCCGAAACTGCTTACCTAAGTAGCCATTTGAAAGACCACAAGTATGTTCAAACTCATACGCACTAAGATTATTAAAATTTAGGTATTCAAATAACCGATCCATTAATCGCATCATCATACATTTTATCTGTTAAAAAATGATGCCGCTAAATAAATGAAAGATTACATAATAAACAATACGGCAAATACCTGTTTTTTGAATGATTACATCCTGAAATCGAATAATGTAGCGGTAAAAATAGCGCGTTCTCTTTTTTTGAATATTACATCCCAATTTCCTTTGTAGCGGAGTGTTTTGGGCACAATTAGATTACCAATTCTGGTCATTTCAACGTTCATACTTACATCAAAATCATACACGCCTGCTTTATAGCTCAACGAATAGTCCCTAGACAATACTTCCATTGTTTTCATATCAAAGGTGGTAACCATTTGGTCAACCACCACCTTATCATCTTTAATGAAATTGAGGTCTTCTTTTGGTGTAATGGAAAACACATAACACAATGCGCCTTTATATTCTTGAATGTCTAATTTGTAATCGTAAAACTTATGCGCTCTTTCATCATACAAATCAAGCTTGTCGCCAATAAAAGGAATGCCACTAATTTTTTTGCCGGGATTAAAAAAAAGCATTTTTAGTTGTTCCTTATGTTTTTCGATTCCTTTTTTACCGGTGGCCGATCTGTTATGACCTTTAACGATATTATCTTCGCCGCAAATACTTCCTTTAGTAAAAAAAAGACCTGCATATAATTCAGGGGTAGTATAATTAAAATCGTGATCCGCATCATAAAAATTACCGGTAACTGTTTCTTCCAGCACATCCATCGTTCTACAACCATGTGATCGGTTCTGTCTGGTTTTGCTATTCATGGATGCTACTACTTTACCTTGCTTGTCGAGCATTTTAATGTCGTTATAAGCAGTAAAGCCCAGTACCCGCAAATTTCTGAATGCCTTATAGAATGTGGTATCTTCTTTAATTTGTTCAAGTAATTTTTTGTAATCGAAATTATTGCGCACCACCACTTCTGCAAGCGTAAACCTTTTCTCATCAACAATTACAGTAGTATCCTGAGCAGTAACCATTTTGCTGCTCAACATCAGGATTAGTAAAAAGAAGTATTTGTTCATTATTTAGCAAAGCTCATTTTATAATCTACTCTGATTTTACCTTTACTGATATCATTTAATTTGCTTTGAAGCATTTTCTTTTTCAGTGGTTTCAGATAATCTATGAATAATTTACCTTCAATATGATCATACTCATGTAAAATTACTCTGGCAGTAATACCAGTGAAGGTATCCGTATGGGCTACAAAATTTTCGTCGACATAAGTGAGGGTAACTGTTTCAGGACGCATTACATCTTCTCTGATTTTGGGGATGCTTAGGCAGCCTTCATTATAAGGCCATTCATTACCACCCGTTTCTACAATTTGTGGATTGATGAATACCCTTTTTACACCTGGTCCATCGGTGTATATCTTTTTCTCTTCGTCGTCTAAGTTCTCGAATATCTGAACGCTATCTATTACAAACAAACGGATAGGCTTGTTTATTTGGGGGGCGGCTAATCCTACCCCATTACTTGAATACATGGTCTCCCACATATCTTCCAGCAACTTATTTAAGTTGGTATAATCAGCTTCAATTGCCTCACTTACTTTCCTTAGAACTGGTGCGCCGTAGGCTACAATTGGAAGAATCATAGTAAATCAATGTTTTTTTTAGAAATGTAAAAGTACCCCTAAAGCGCCAACCTGCAAAAGCGTTTATTGCGAGGCCTCCATATAAGCTTGTAACATGATAGTAGCCGCAATTTGGTCAATATTGCCTCTTACTCTTCTATCTTTCTTCTTCATGCCCATTTCTACCATAGCTTGCACTGCCATTTTGGAAGTATATCGCTCGTCTACTTTTTGAATTGGAATAGCCGGAAAGGCTTTAGCCAATTGCTTTATGGCTGCTTCTACTAAGGGAGTTGCATGGGTTGCAGAATCATCTAAGTTAAGTGGTTCTCCAATTAAAATTAATTCTACCGGTTCCGCTTTAAAATACGATTGAAGAAAAGAAATCAACTCTTTTGATGGAATAGTAGTTAAAGCCGTAGCAATAATTTTTAACGGATCTGTAACAGCAATCCCAGTTCTCTTTCCACCATAATCTATACAAATAATTCTAGCCAAAGTTGTTTATTTTAATTTACCAGCCATACTTAATAAAAAGTGAAACTATTACAATTAACCCAAATACAACGCTGGCAATACCATTGGCGGTCATAAAAGCAATATTCACTTTACTTAAGTCGTGAGGTTTTACCAGGCGGTGTTGAAATAGCAACATCCCAACAAAAATCAATACGCCCAACCAATACAACCAGTGAAATTCACCTACCACACCCGCACCAATAACACATAAACTACTGAACAAATGAAGAAGCGCTGAAATGTGTAAAGCGCCTTTTTTACCCATTACAGTTGGAATGGAATATAATTGATTAGAGCGGTCAAAATCCTCGTCTTGTAAGGCATAAATAATATCAAATCCACTCACCCAAAATATAACTGTACATGAAAACAAAATGGGCAACCATGCAAACATACCGGTTACGGCTAAATATGCACCAATGGGGGCTAGTGAGAGTCCAACCCCTAGCACCACATGACAAAGTGGTGTAAATCGTTTCGTGAAACTATAAAACAAGATAACAAACAAAGCTACGGGTGAGAGATAAAAACAAATTTGGTTGATGAAATAGGTAGAAGCAATAAAAACCAAACAATTAATGATTACAAAAATCAACGCACTTTCTGCAGATAAAATACCGGCCGGTATTTCACGAATGGAAGTCCTTGGGTTTTTAGCATCAAAATGTCGGTCGAGGTAGCGATTAAAAGCCATCGCAGCACTTCTTGCGGTTACCATACAAACCAATACTAAAAAGAATTTTACTAACAATTCGGGTTGAAGCAAAATGCGCATGGTGTTAGTGCCATCCGGGTTAGTATTTAACTGTGGTAAGGCAATGAAAAAGCCAATCAATGCAAAGGGCAGGGCAAAGATGGTATGAGAAAACTTAACCAGACTAAAGTAGTTTTTTATAGAAGCCATGTATAGGAATATTATGTATTGAATGTTAATTTCCAAAGTACGATACCAGCTGCAACAGAAACATTAAGCGAATGTTTAGATCCCAATTGAGGGATTTCAATACAGCCATCACAAAGTGCTAAAACTTCGTCTGCAACACCTTCTACTTCATTTCCTAAAACAACGGCTGTTTTTTCATCCTTACGGATAAATTGTTCTAATGAAACACTGCCTTCTGCCTGTTCCAGCGCATATACTTTGTATCCATTATTATTTAATTCCTTCAACGCATCTTCGGTGGTGGCGAAATACTTCCAGGCAACGGTTTCGGTGGCTCCTAAAGCAGTTTTATTGATATCCCGATGAGGGGGTTGGGGGGTATATCCGCACAAATAAATGGCTTCTATTAAAAAAGCATCGGCAGACCTGAAAACACTTCCCACATTATGCATGCTTCTGATGTTATCCAGCACCACAATCAATGGGGTTTTATTGGCTTGTTTAAAAGCTTCTACCGATTTGCGGCCCAATTCATCCATCGTCCATTTTCTCATGGCACAAAGTTAAATTATTTCTTATCCACATGCTTTTAAAATATATGCCAAACAAGAGGGAGGTTGGTATATTTGTTGCCCATGGCAAAATCAAGTTCCGATACCCCACTGATGCAGCAACACAGGGCAATTAAACAAAAATACCCAGATGCTATTTTATTATTTAGAGTGGGCGACTTTTATGAAACATTTGGCGAAGATGCAGTAAATGCATCCAGGGTACTAGGCATAACACTTACCAAAAGAAATAATGGAGCGGCGGCATCCAGCGAACTGGCCGGATTCCCGCATCATGCGTTAGATACTTATTTACATAAACTGGTTAAAGCCGGTTACCGAGTAGCCATTTGTGATCAATTGGAAGACCCCAAAACCGTAAAAGGGATTGTTAAGCGAGGAGTTACAGAAATGGTTACGCCCGGGGTTGCCACCAACGACAAACTATTAGAATTTAAAAGCAACAATTTTTTAGCTGCTATTCATTTTACAGAAAGTAATATCGGCATTGCATTACTCGATATATCAACCGGTGAGTTTTTTGTTGCACAGGGTAATGATGAGTATATTGATAAACTAATACAAAGCTTAAAACCAGCAGAAATCATATTTCAGCGCAGCTATCAAAAACATTTCAAGGAAATGTATGGAACTAAGTTTTATACGTACACACTTGAAAGCTGGATTTTTGATGAAGCTTATGCCACCGAAAGTTTATTGAAACATTTTCAAACGCATTCTTTAAAAGGATTTGGAATTGAAGGTTTTAAAGAGTCTATAGTTGCCGCTGGCGCTATTTTGCATTATTTAAAAGATACAGAACATCCCAATTTGCAGCATATTACGCATATACAGCGTATAGAAAAAGATGATTTTTTATGGATGGACCGATTTACCATTCGTAATTTAGAATTGTTACCTACCGGTATAGAACAACATACCAGTTTACTGCAGGTTATTGATAAAACTGCCAGCCCCATGGGTGCTCGTTTATTAAAAAGATGGTTGGCATTTCCATTGCGAGACATTACTAAAATAAATGAACGACTCGATACAGTAGCGTATCTCCTCTTACAAACAGATTTACGGGCTCAATTAATTCAGGCGATTAAAAGCTGTGGTGATATTGAAAGGATTGTTAGTAAAATTCCTTTAAAGAAAATAAATCCCAGGGAAATAATACAACTTGCCAAAGGATTAGAACAAACTACACTCATCAAAGAATGGTTAACCGCATGTAATAATGCCTATTTAAAACGATTAGCTGATGCTTTAAATGGCTGTGCTTTTATACTCGATAGGATCCAAAAAGAAATCATAGAAACGCCCCCTGTATTGACTAACAAAGGAGGATTTATTCAATTTGGGGTGGATGAAGAGTTGGATCAATTAAGAAAAATAGCATCGGGCGGTAAAGAGTATCTCATCAATATTCAACAACGTGAAGCGGAAAAAACCGGTATTAGCTCGCTAAAAATAAGTTTCAATAATGTATTCGGATATTATTTAGAAGTGACCAATTCACATAAGAATAAAGTGCCGGCAGACTGGATCCGCAAGCAAACATTAGCAAATGCAGAGCGTTATATAACCCCGGAGTTGAAAGAATATGAAGAAAAAATAACCGGGGCAGAAGATAAAATATTAGCGATTGAATTAGAGCGTTACAACCAATTGCTGGTTGCTTTACAAGACTATATTGCGCCGGTTCAGGTGAATGGAAACATATTGGCCACTATAGATTGTATGATTTGTTTTGCAGAAAATGCCTTACAGTTTAACTATAAAAAGCCATTGCTACATGATGGCATGGAATTGGAAATTAAGGAAGGCCGACATCCGGTAATTGAACAAAACCTGAACACGGATGAAACCTATATCTCCAACGATATTTTACTAGATCCAACCAGTCAACAGGTGATTATTTTAACCGGACCAAACATGAGCGGTAAAAGTGCGTTACTCCGACAAACAGCTATCATCACCTTAATGGCACACATGGGCAGTTTTGTGCCGGCCACTTCAGCCCGAATACCACTGACCGATAAGATATTCACCCGTGTGGGGGCATCCGATAACTTAAGTGGAGGAGAATCTACTTTTATGGTAGAGATGAATGAGACGGCTAGCATCATTAATAATATGTCGGCCAGAAGTTTGATTTTATTGGACGAAATAGGAAGAGGAACTGCCACTTATGATGGAATATCGATTGCATGGAGTATGGTAGAGTTTATACATAACAGTCCCTTTAAACCCAAAACCCTGTTTGCAACCCATTACCATGAGCTGAATGAATTAGAGGAACGATTAACCGGAGTAAAGAACTTTCATATCACCCATAAGGAAATAAACAATAAAATTATTTTTCTCAGAAAAATGGCTCCTGGAGGAAGTACACACAGCTTTGGTATACAGGTAGCTAGAATGGCTGGAATGCCATCAACACTTATAGATAGAGCAAATGCTATTTTGCAACAGTTAGAACAACAACATGTAAAAGAAGATGGAAAAGACCGGGTAAGCGATGTACTAAAACAAGTGGAATCGCCTAAACTACAACTCTCTATATTTGATTCACACTCGCAAACTTTTGATCAAATCAGAACATTGTTATCTTCCATAGATATAAATAGGTTAACTCCAGTGGAGGCATTAATGAAATTGAATGAGGTGAAGGATTTACTGCAATGATAGCGTTATTGCAAAGATGCATATTCCTTCAAGTAAGTGTAGTACTCGGTTAATTTACCATGATTTAAAATGGTTGCTTTATCAATGAGAGCAGATCCACCGGTTCTGATGTCATTTAAAATGTATTTAATGAGTTGTTCTCCAAAAAAGCGGCTGGCATCCCGGGGCAATTCGTTGGGCAGATTACCTACTGCCATTATATCAATGCTGCCCAATTCATAAGGAACTGTTTTTTCGCCTGTTAACTTGTTAACACCATAAATAGGGTCGTCAATGGTTGAATCACCCAAATTACAAGGAACACTGCCGTATTTATCATCCGTTATATCGGCAATGGTGGTAATACTAAAATCGGGCTTTTTTAAGTCATCTAATTCAAATAAACGAGGCATTTCTTTACTCCAATAAATGCCATTCATTAAAATATCGGTCTGATAATAATAATTACTAAATAAACAATTATACGCTTCGGGATTTGCATGAAAATCATCTCTGGAGTATTTACCGGTTACTTTATGACTGTATAAATCCGCGCCTTTTAACTGAACATACACCGGATAATCAAACTGCTTGGTCAAATAATCTTCCGGTTCTACTTCTTGAGCATCCATCAGATTCATAATCTCTACGATGCCGTGAGCTACTCTCCCACTGCCAGTAACGGCAATTTTAACCGGAGGCAACTTCAACCCAAAATAAGTATGAATAAGCTCAAGATAATCTTTAACCTTGTGTACGCGCTCTAAATGAAAAGAGCCCGTTCTATTACCATAAGCCATCATCCCATTGTGCGCACCAACAATTCCTGCAAAAAAACCAAATCCAATAATTCGTTGACCATCTTTATGCTCCAAACATTCATAATCAATGAGGGTAATATTGTTAGCCACCATCGCGTGCATTAAGCCCTGATTATTGGATTGCATTTTTTTGGTATGAGAAAAGAACATGTACCGTTTATTAGGTAATAACTGATCAACGGGCACTTCTTTAATGCCTAATAATAAATTACAAGCACTCAAATCATCTGTTAATTCAATTCCGGCTTTTTTGTATTCTGCATCTTTATAACATCTGTTGGGAGAAGGTTGTACCTTTATTTGAACATCGGCAAAATGCTTAGTAAGGAATTTGCATTGAGCGGGGGTAAGTGCAACTCTGTTATCGGAAGGGATTTTACCTTCTCTTATTAAGCCTATAACTAGCATTGTAGTAATTTTGTCAAAGTTACAAGATAGAAAAGAAGAAAAAGTATCATACAAATTATGTTTAAAAAAAATATATAAATAGATTATAAAATAGAATGCCCATGCATCGTAATTTTTTTGAATTATTTGAGATCCCAATGAGTTTTCAACCCGATTTGACATTGGTGAAAAAGCAGTTTTATTTTTTAAGCAAACAGTATCATCCCGATTTTTTTGGAGGCGCAGAGGAGGAAAAGAAGCAGGAAGCATTAGAGGTTACGGCCCAAATAAACAAGGCTTAC
>CANHJH010000075.1 GCA_947460365.1 Sphingobacteriia bacterium
ACAGCCATTATCTGGTACCACAGGATTTACTAAACTTGATGTAAATGCTGGTATCATGACCAATAAAGGGGTAGAGGCCAGTGTTAAAGTTGATGTAATAAAAAATAAGGAATTTGGAGTTACTTTAGGCTGGAATCATTCAATGAATACAAACAATATTGAAGATTTAGGTCTGGTAAATGAATATTTCTTAGGTACTTTCGTAATTAGAAAGGGTCTTCCTTACGGTTCTCACTACACGTTTAATTACTTAGGAGCTGATCCTGCAACTGGTCGTCCAATGTTTGAAGGACCAGATGGTAAAACCGTATACGATCCTGCGAAAGCTGGTCAATTTGCAAAATTCGGCACATACTTGCCAAAACACGTAGGTGGTGTTGATTTTGAAGTTCGTGTTAAGCGAATCACTTTTAGTGGCTTATTCTCTTATCAATTTGATGTAGTTCGTAGTAACAATACCCGTAACTGGATTACCAATCCATTTTATTCTGGTATCGTAAGATTATCAAGAGAGTTAATTGACGACCAATGGCAAAAAGCTGGCGATGTGAAATTATTTGAAAGTTCAGCAAGTTACTCTAGAGGATTCACTTCTTCAGATTTACAAGATGCCAAATTCTTACGTTTGAGAAATTTAATGGTTGCGTATCAATTGCCTGAATTTAAAAATGCAAGTGGTGCAACACTAATAAAAGGAGGCCGTTTTTATGTTCAAGGTCAAAACTTAGCCATCTGGAGTCCTTGGAGAGGTTTAGATCCTGAAGACGGAAACAATATTAGTTTGCGTGAATACCCAAATCCATCTATGATGGTTGTAGGGCTTGATTTTAATTTCTAATAAATAAAATTTCTTTCAAATGAAAAATAATAAATTAATAATTGGTTCCTTTATGATGCTGTTTCTTTTTGCATCTTGCCAAAAAGTTATAGATATAAAGGAGACTGATTTTATCGGAGGTGATGTAGCTTTACAAACCTTAACCAATGCCGAACAAGCAATTGTTGGTGCATATGCTGGAATGAATGTTGAAATGGGTATATTATTGAACAGTACTTTAGCTGATGAAGTTAGAACTGCTGAATTCTATAACGCAACCACAACGCACGAATGGAAATTTGGTACAACAGATATTGGTATCAGAGACAACTTTACGGCATTTAATCTATATTACAGAATCATTGATCGCGTTAATCGTGTATTAGCCGCTTTACCTAAGCTAACGGCTACTACTTCAGCTCAAATTGCTTTAAAAGACCGTTTGACTGGTGAGGCTTTATTTTTAAGAGCTTTCTGCCATTTCGAGTTATACAGATACTACAGCAATAGTGCAGTAGGAACTGATTTAGCCATGGCTTATATGGAGGAACCATCTTTAGAGGCTAGAGAAAGAATTACGGTGACTCCTTATTTTGAGAAGTTGAAAAAAGATTTAGTTGCGGCCAAACCATTGTTGCCAACTGCATTAACTGATATATACAGAGTTACTCGCCCTGCTGTTTCAGCTTTACAAGCAAGAGCGGCTCTATATTTAAAAGAATATCCAGATGCTATTACTTTTAGTTCTGAATACATCACTGCTATTCCATTGGCTACAAGCGCTAATTTTGGCGGTATCTGGAGAGATGCCAACAACAGTGAATTAGCCTTTAAATTGAGTAGAACAGCTGCTGCTGGAGGCAGAATTGGCTCTCTTTTCAGAGGACTGTCTGCTAGTGCAACAAACATTGGTACGGTAACATGGGCTCCTTCTGGTAAACTTTGGGACGCTTATGATAAAGTAAACGACGTTCGTTTCAACGCATATTTTAAAGATGAAACTACATTAGCGCCTGCTCGTCAAACAAAACTTATTGCTAAGTATGCTGGTACCGCTTATGGAACCACTGCAGAAAATGTTGCTGATGCAAAAGTATTTAGAACCGGTGAAATGTACTTAATTCGTGCTGAAGCTTATGCTGAAGGTAGCGATCTGGTAAAAGCTAGTAAAGACTTGAATGATTTACGCAAAGCTCGTATTACCGGCTATACTGATGCTACTTTTGCAACAAAAGACGATTTCATTACAGCATTAATGAATGAGCGTTTTAAAGAATTACCTTATGAAGGTCATCGTTTCTGGGATTTAAAAAGAAGAAACTTACCGGTTGTTCGTATCGGCGACGATATTTACAATGGAGCAGAGACACTTGCTGCTGGTAATTTCAGATTTGTATTACCTATTCCAAATGTAGAAATACAAGCTAACCCTAAGATTCAACAAAATACTGGTTATTCTAACTAGTAATTGCGTTGATATATAAATAAAAGAGCGGGCTGTTAAATATAATTTAACAGCCCGCTCTTTTATTTATTGTATCCGATATAATCTCTTTTTCAAATTGTTAATTATCAATTATCAATTGTCAATTATCAATTATAAATTGTCCATTCCTCACTTCCATATTGCCCGCTCTCCTTACTTCAACACTTCCGCTAATTTCTTCTCCAAATCTCCTTCTCTTAAATCCGTTGCTATTACTTTACCCTGTGGATCTATCAACACATTAAACGGTATGCCCTCAAATTGATACAAACCTACCATACTGCTTTCCCATTTCTTCAGGTCGCTAACATGCTTCCAGGTTAATTGGTCGGCTTTAACAGCCGCTAACCAGGCTTCTTTATCATCGTCAAGCGATACGCCTAAAATGGTGAAGTTTTTATTACTAAATTTTTTATACGCTGCTACCACATTGGGGTTTTCTCTTCTACACGGCCCACACCAACTCGCCCAAAAATCTACCAATACATATTTGCCTTTTAAACTACTCAATTTAAATGGTTGGCCATTTTCATCGGGTAAATTAATTTCTGGCGCTTGTTGATTTAATAAGGGGTGAGCACTAGCTGCGGGTGCTGCCTGCTGCTGTGGCCCACCATTTACCAACTCCTTCAACTTAAGAATTCCTGCATGGGTGCTATATTTCTTAGCTGTTTCATTTACCAATGCCTTTAACGCTTCTGCCGGTGTTGTTCTGGAAGCTATGCCTATTGCAAAATACGTTGCCGCCGGACTCTTACTTTCTTTAATAAATTGCTGCACAACTTCATTTATCTTTTTCAATTGTACATCACGCTCACCAATAGCCAGATTTACAATACTGTCGCTTGCTTTCTGCTTTTGTAAAGTGTCTATTTTATTAAAAATGGCATATAAAACAGAATCTTGTTGGTTGTAATTTTCAAATAAGCCGTGTAAGCTTTCAGAAGCAGCAGATCCCTTAATAGTATACTTATTATACTGCTTTACATCCATGGCCACTTCTATGTAATCATTGTCGTTGATAACTAATACGTCCGGACCCTGGTCCAAAACCAACCTGAATAATCCCTCTTCTTTAGCCACTCCCTTTAAGGTGAAACTTCCATTCTTTTCTATCATTCCAGAATCGATGATAATTGGCTCATTTCCTCCAAATGGCAGTTCCTGTAAAAATACTTTTGGACTAACTGCATTCTTAATGGTTCCCGTTACCGTAAAACCACCATATTTTTTTTGCTGGCATGCAGATACGGTCATGCTGATCACCAGCAAGTGCAATGCGATTTTTTTCATTTATTTAATTTTTAATTTTGACTTTTTAATTTATTGGAGTTTTTGTTCTAATAGTTCTGTAACCATTTTAGGATCTGCTTTGCCCTTGCTTATTTTCTTAACTTCCCCAACAAATAAACCTATTAAACCCTTTTTGCCTTTTTTGTATGCTGCTACTTTATCGGGCATGGCTGCAATGGCTTCTTCTACCCATTTCTCTAACTCATTACTGTCACTAATTTGCAGCAATTGTAAATTTTCTGCAACCGCTAATGGCGATTTGTTTTCTGTGATTATTACTGGTAGTATTTTGGTGGCTGCTATTGAAAAATTTACTTTTCCGGCATCTACCAGTTCAATTAATTCCGCTAAAAGAATAGGCGAAAGCGTAAACCATTCAAAACTGATTGCCTGTTCATTTAAATACTGACGAACAGGACCTAGTAGCCAGTTGGCAACACTTTTATATGAAGTACTATGATGTATTACTTTTTCAAAATAATCAGTGGTTGCTTTTTCATCGCATAATTGTGTTGCATCATACGCACTTAATCCAAAAACTTGTTGATACTTATTAATTAGTGCTTCGGGTAGTTCGGGTAAACTTATTCCAATATCCTTTATATATGCTTCTTCTAACACAAAGGCTGGCAAATCAGGATCAGGAAAATATCGGTAATCGTTGGCTTCTTCTTTGTCTCTGATTGAAAAAGTAGTATCGTTGTTGGCATCAAAACTGCGAGTCTGCTGCTTAATTGTATTGCCATTTTCTACTTCTTTAATCATCCGCTCTATTTCATATTCTATGGCCTTTTTAATATTACGAATAGAGTTCAGGTTTTTCACTTCTACCTTAGTACCTAGTTTTTCCTCCCCTTTTAAACGAATAGATACATTTGCATCACAACGCAAACTACCTTCTTCCATATTTCCATCACAAATATTTAACCACCTAACCAATTTACGAATCTCTGTAACATACTGCCAGGCCTCCTCTGCCGAATGTAAATCGGGTTCAGTTACAATTTCAATTAATGGTGTTCCTGCTCTATTTAAATCTATGCAAGTATTATTTGGGTCTATATCATGAATGCTTTTGCCGGCATCTTCTTCTAAATGAATTCTGTTTAGCTGAACAAATCTTTCTCCCTGATCTGTTTTGATTTTTACCTTGCCCCCTTTACAAATGGGCGTAGTGTGTTGTGAAATTTGATAGCCTTTAGGTAAGTCGGGGTAAAAATAATTTTTTCTGGCAAAATAATTGGTTCGTTCAATCTCACAATCACAGGCCAATCCCATTTTTATAGCAAACTCAATAGCTTTTTTATTGGTCATTGGCAATGTTCCCGGATGCCCCAGTGTTATAGGGCTCACATGTGTATTGGGTTCTGCTCCAAACAAAGTACTGTCTCCACAAAATAGTTTTGTTTGCGTAGCCAATTGCGCATGTACCTCTAAACCTATTACTGCTTCATATTTATTGTTCATGATTCTTGCCTAAGGTTTGTTTTGAAATTTACAGCAACCCTTTTACTGTTTCAATTACTGTTTGCAAATTAGAAGCATCTTGTCCACCCGCTGTTGCCAATGTTTTTTGTCCACCGCCACCGCCTTTAATGAGTGGTGCAATATGTTCTTTGATAATTTTGGGTGCTTCTAAATGCTTACTTGCAGCAAGCGCATCTTCTATCATCACCACTGTTTGAGCCTTACCATCTACATTGGCTGCTAATACAATTAAATAGTTGGTCAATGATTTTTTAAACTCAAAACATAATTTTTTGAGTGCGTCTGCGCTACTCACTTCCACCACTTCACCAATAAATGAAACACCATCAATGGTTTGAACTTTATTCAATAATTCTTGATGAATAATATGTAATTGCTTTGCTTCTAATGATTCTATTTTCTTTCTGAGATCATTGTTTTCATGCAACAATTGCTCTACAGATTTTACCAACTCTTTAGGGTTTTTAAGCACTTCTTTCAATTGATGAATTTCATTGTGCTGTTCAACAATAACTGCTGCAGCTGCTTTTCCACACACTGCTTCAATTCTTCTTACACCCGCTGCTACGGCCGACTCATGTTTTATTTTAAAGTATCCCAATTCGCCGGTATGTCCAACATGCGTTCCACCACATAGCTCAATAGAAAAATGAGGATCCATTATTACTACCCGTACAGTATCGCCATACTTTTCTCCAAACAATGCCATTGCACCTAAAGCTATGGCCTCTTCTTTTTTCATTTCTTTAATATGAACCGGAATGTTTGCTCTTATTTTTTCATTCACCAATGCTTCCACTTGTTGCATTTCCTCATTACTTAATTTACTAAAATGCGAGAAATCAAAACGAAGTAAATCGGCATTTACCATACTACCTTTTTGAGCCACATGCGTACCCAAAATAGTACGTAATGCAGCATGCATTAAGTGTGTAGCGCTGTGATGTATAGTAGTATCGATTCTGTTGCTATGATTTACTGTAGCAATAACAGCTGCCCCAATTTCGGCCGGTAATGTATCGGTGAAATGTATGATGAGATTATTTTCTTTTTTAGTGTCGGTTACTTCAATCTTTTCGCCTGCAAAATCTAAGTTGCCAATATCGCCTGTTTGACCTCCACTTTCTGCATAAAACGGCGTGCCGGCTAATACCAACTGATATTGTTCTTTACCTTTTGATTTTACTTTTCTGTATTTAACTACTTTGGTGCTAACCTCCAAAGAATCATACCCCACAAACTCCTGTAAGGCATCATGGTTGATATCTATCCAATCTTCTGTATCAACCGATGTTGCCGCGCGACTCCTGTTTTTTTGTTGCAACATTTCCGCATCAAATCCAACTTCGTCTACCTCAAATTTATTTTCTGAAGCAATTAATTTGGTAAGGTCTAACGGAAATCCAAATGTATCGAACAACTCAAATGCAGCTTTCCCTTCGATGGTTTTACCTGTATTATTGGTAATGATATCATCAATACGTTTCAATCCTTTATCTAAGGTTCTTAAAAATGCATCTTCTTCTTCTTTCACTACTTTCACTACAAAATCTAATTGTTGATGGAGTTCCGGAAAAACATGTTTAAACTGCTCGGCCAACACCGGCATTAGTTGAAATAATAGCGGCTGCTTGTAATTTAGGTGCGAGTAGTAGTAGCGTACAGCTCTTCTCAAAATCCGTCTGATTACATAACCTGCGCCGGTATTAGCAGGTAATTGTCCATCGGAAATAGCAAATCCAATGGCACGTATATGGTCGGCTATTACTCTAAACGCAATGGCTTCTTTGCTATCACTTTGGTCGTACTGGCGACCGGTAATTTTTTCTATAGCGGCAAATGTGCCGGTAAATACATCCGTATCATAGTTACTCTGTTTGCCTTGAATTACCCGTACCAATCTTTCAAACCCCATACCGGTGTCTACATGTTTTTCGGGTAGCGGTACCAAAGAGCCATCCTTCAAACGGTTGTATTGCATAAATACATTGTTCCAGATTTCAATTACCTGTGGATGGTCTTTATTAACCAGATCTCTGCCCGGTATTTTAGCTCTTTCTTCCTCACTTCGGCAGTCTACATGAATTTCGGAACAAGGTCCACAAGGTCCGGTTTCGCCCATTTCCCAGAAGTTATCTTTTTTATTACCATAAATAATATGGTCTTCTGCAACCAGCTTTTTCCACTCAGCAAACGCAATAGTAGAGGGGGGGATGCCTTCTTTTTCGTCTCCTTCAAAAACGCTTACATATAAACGGTCTTTATCGAGTTTATATACTTCGGTCAGTAATTCCCAGCTCCAAGCAATGGCTTCCGCTTTAAAATAGTTGCCAAAACTCCAGTTGCCCAGCATTTCAAACATGGTGTGGTGGTAGGTATCTACCCCTACTTCTTCTAAATCATTGTGTTTACCGCTAACTCTCAAACATTTTTGGGTATCAGTAATTCTTTTAAATTCGGGCTTTTTGTTGCCTAAGAAGTAATCTTTGAACTGATTCATACCGGCATTGGTAAAAAGCAGGGTAGGGTCGTTCTTAACAACTATTGGCGCCGAAGGCACTATTTGGTGCTCTTTGGAAGCAAAAAAATCTAAAAATTGTTGACGAATTTCAGCGCTGGTAATCATGAAACTTTTTTTTATTCGTTTTTAGGCCTTACAAAGTATATTTGTTGGTATTTTAGGGTCAGCAAAGGTAAGGATTTAGATGGCTCTGACCCCATTGAACCATAGCAAATGAAAAAGGTAAAGTACTATTTTAATACACATACGCTTCGTTACGAAAAACTAACAACGCCTTTGAGGGTTCGTTTGTTGCAAGTATTTGGCTATATCGCAGCATCCATAGTAACAGGGTTTGTGATTTTTGCAATTACCTTTCGTTATGTAGATTCTCCTAAGGAAAAGTACATGCGTCAACAGAACAACGACCTCAAACAGAATTACAGCATACTTCAAGAAAGACTTAAAGAGCTAGAACTGAAAATGGATGAAGTGGAGAATAGAGATAATACCGTATACCGCTCCATATTTGGTTCCGACCCAATTCCGGATAGTGCCCGAGTAAAAGATATAGAAACCAAGAAAGAAGTTAAATTGGTACAAAGTATGGGCGAAAGCGAATTGGTGAATAGCATGACCGATCAACTCAACAACCTTTCTTTAAGATTAACTTTCCAGTCTAAGTCGTTCAATGAAATAGCTAATCTAGTAAAGAATAAAGAAAAATTATTATCTTCAACTCCATCTATTCAACCGGTAAGTAATAAAGATTTAAACAGAATTGCTTCGGGATTTGGTTATAGAATTGACCCGATTTATAAAAATAAAAGAATGCATGCCGGACTGGATTTTTCAGCTCCTGCCGGTTCTCCCATCTATGCAACTGCAGACGGCATAGTTCGTGATGCAGGCTATAATACGGGTGGATACGGTAATAGGGTGCTAGTATCGCATGGATTTGGATATGAAACTACTTATTCGCACATGTACCGCATTAAAGCCAGAAATGGCCAAACAGTTAAGCGTGGCGAAGTAATTGGGTATGTAGGAAGTACCGGTAAAAGTACCGGCCCACACTTACACTATGAAGTGCACAGAAATGGTGTTCCGGTAGATCCGATTTACTATTTCTATAATGACCTTACTCCTGCTCAGTTCGATAGAATTCTTAAATTGGCAGCTGCAAGTAACCAAAGCTTCGATTAATTCATTGATGTGGCATCAACAAAATAACGACTGGTTGATGCCACATTTTATAAAATACCTTTTTTGGAACCTGGTGTAAGAGAATATTTGATTAGAATCATGAATACCATTTTTGTGGTATTAATCTGGCTGCTGATAAATACCACAGCCGGAATTATGTATCATTTAGCCTTTATTTCAGCGCATGTTACCACTGGCAATATGATATTTTATTGCTGGCTAATCATCAGTTTCCTGTTTTTAGCAAGATGGGCGTATCGCTTGTGGAGTAAGCCCATCGATTTTAATCAGGAAGATTAGTTCTTACCATCTTTGGTATCTAATATAACCGGTGTATTTCCCTTGCCTAATACAATAACCTTAGAATTGGGTGAGGTTACCAGGCCTTTTAAAACCTGTATTTGTTCGTATTGTAATTGTTTATCGCCTAAGCCTGCGCTGATAATTTTTTGGTAGTCGGCAATACCTTGTGCTTCTACCCGCTTACGCTCCGCTTCTTGTTTTTCTTTTTGTAAAACAAACTCCATTTTTTGAGCATCTTGCTCCGCTCTAATCTTGTCTTCTATAGATCCCTTTACGTTTGCTGGTAAAGTAATGTTTCTTACCAACAGTTGCTCTAGTACCAATCCTCTTTTCTTAAAGTCTTCTTCAATGCTTTTAAATATTCTGCCTTGAAATAAATCTCTTTTAGTAGAATACAAGTCAATTGCAGTAAAGTAAACTGCATTGTCGCGAATCTTTGTTCTGGTAAGTGGACGAACTATTTTATCTCTGTAATCTAGTCCGGTTTCTTTTACAATTTTAGGTGCTTCATTGCTAATAACTCTGTATAATACGGTAAGATCAATAATCACTTCTAATCCGTCTGCAGTCAGCACCCTTATAGCATCATCCCCTTCTTTATCGCCCTCATCATGCACGCCGCTCATGGTATAGTTTTGTGTTTTCACATCTATGGTCTTCACGTCAACCAATGGATTAATCACATTCAATCCACTGTATAATATTTCATTAGAAACTTTTCCAAATAATGATTGAACCCCGATTTGACCAGCATCTATCTGCTTAATACAAGAAGTTAATAAACCTAGTGCAATAATTGCTAAACCGGCAATATTAAGCCCCTTAGCTACTTTTTGCAAATCTTCTCTTTGTTTTTTTGCAACAACTGCAACAACTAAAAAAATTAAGCCGATAAAAATAAGTACCATAAAAAAAATATTGGTGTGAAAATTAATTAGCAGGAAGTGTCAATATTAAAAATATTACCACAAATCTAATATTGTTTATGCATTGTATCTTTTATAAAATGCATCAATTATTCTATGCAGGTGGGGCCGAGTTAGCTGCTGTGATCTGCAATAATTACCCACTCATTGTCTATTTTTTTAAATAGTAAGGTATAATGCCCACTTAGGTTACCTATGCTTCTTGTGAGCGACCATTTACCCAATACAAACCAGGTATCAGCCGAAAGGGGCTTTACTTGTATGATGTTAAACGCCAGATTTCCCATGGCAGTTTTATCGGGATAGCTTTTTTGGTAGTTACTTAATGTTTTTTGGTATCCATAAGTCGGCCCATTTTTTCCTACAAACAACAAGCTGTCGTTTTTCCAATATCCTTTCATAAATGCCACCAAATCACCATTATTCCAGGAAGCAGTTTGCTCAGCCAGTATATTTCTGATGGTTTGTTCTGCATTGTTTTGCGCAAACATAGACAGAGAGAAAATTGTAAAGAATACAGATATAAGGTATTTCATTATTTGGTAAGTTTTTGTAATTGAATATACGGATTAATTGATAATTGATAATTGATAATTGATGATGGATAATTGATAATGGATAATTGATATTTAATAATTGATAATAGCTTTGTTGCAAGAATCATGTAATTTTTGATGCGTATTGGCTAATTAGTGGAAAGATTATTACATCATTAATAGTTTATCAGCGCCGTAGGTGCGACCTGTTAATAGCAAAGAATATCAAATATACCACCAACAAAACCCCGTAGGGGTGACCTGTTCAAAAAAATTATATAGAATGGGTAATTGATAATTGATAATTGACAATTGATAATTGATAATGGATAATTGATAATGGACAATTGATAATGGATAAATGATAATAGCCTTGTTGCAAGAATTATGTAATTTTTGATGCGTATTGGCTAATTAGTGGAAAGATTATTACATCAAT
>CANHJH010000076.1 GCA_947460365.1 Sphingobacteriia bacterium
AACTTGCTGATCATTGCGACAGAGTAATACTATGAGTGCGGTAATCAATGGAACAATTAATAATAATAATAAGTTCATGTATTTTTATTTATACCGGTTTACCATACATATATAAAGAATATAGCCAAAGCAATTACTCCCATCAAAAAGTAAATAGCATATAACTGTACTTTTCCTGATTGTATTTTTTTAATTTCTTCAGCAATAGATTGAGTAATGGAAGCAGTTTGATTAACGATTCCATCAATTACCGTTCTATCGAACCATGCGAATGGCTTTCCTACCAAATTAAACAATATTTTTTTCGTCACAAATAAATACACTTCATCGATATAAAACTTATGGTATGCTGATTGGTAAATTCCACTAATTGATTTGGCTAATTTATCTGGTCGGTTGTTTTGTTTTTTATAAAGTAACATAGCTATTAAAATTCCCGCAACACCGATCATTACCGGTAAAATAGTAAATGAAAAATGAAAATGAGATTCCAACATTTTACCATCGGTGCTCACATATTTTCCAAATGGAATAAATCCTGTAAATAGAGCTCCTACTGACAATAAAATCAATGGTGTCTTCATTGCTCCACCGCCTTCGGAATGATGCGCTCCATATGCTTCAGGTGCTTTATTCCAAAAGATAGAAAAGTAGAGTCTAAACATATAAAAAGCAGTTAATCCGGATGTAGCTAGAGCCACTCCATATATGATTTTATTCTGCTGATATGCTGCTAATAAAATTTCTTCTTTACTAAAAAATCCAGCCAATGGTGGTACACCTGCAATAGCCAAACAAGCAATTAAAAATGTAATATGTGTAACAGGCATTAATTTTCTGAGCCCTCCCATATTTTGCATTTCATTGCTGTGTACAAAATGAATGACAGAACCGGCGCCTAAAAATAACAACGCCTTAAACATTGCGTGTGTAAACAAATGAAACAAAGAAGCAGTATAACCCAAGCCATCTTCACCACCATATTTTGAAACACCTAAGGCAAACATCATAAATCCTATCTGAGACATGGTTGAGTAAGCCAACACTCTTTTAATATCTGTTTGAGTACAGGCTATTACTGCTGCAAATACTGCAGATACTGCCCCTACCCAACCGACTCCTTCTAACACAGCAGGTGTGCCAATAGCAAAAACAGGAAACAATCTTGCCACTAAATACACACCCGCAACTACCATAGTTGCAGCATGTATTAATGCAGAAACCGGCGTAGGTCCTTCCATTGCATCAGGCAACCAAATATGCAGCGGAAACATTGCACTCTTTCCTGCTCCACCCACAAATACCAAAATGGCACCCCAGGTTAAGGCCGATATACCTAAAAAAGTAGCAGCTGTGGCTATTTTAAGTTCGTTAGATTGCGGTGCAGTTAATCGCTCAATTAATGTAGAGAAATTCAACGAATCAGCATAATAAGATAAAATTAATATTCCAATTAAGAATCCAAAATCTGCAAAACGGGTAACTATAAATGCTTTTTTACTTGCTGCTACGGCACTTGACTTTTCATAATAATAACCTATAAGTAAAAAGGAGGAAACGCCTACTAACTCCCAGAAAATATAAATTTGAAAAATATTGGCAGCTAAAACCAAGCCTAACATAGAAAAAGTAAATAGTCCCAAAAATGAATAATAAACAGGGAATCGGGCATCTCCTTTCATGTATTCTAAACTATACACATGCACCATCAATGAAATAAATGTAACTACTAGCAACATCATCACAGAAATAGCATCTATTGTCAATCCCATATCTATAGAGAGGGTAGCCGTAAACTGCAACCAATGAAACTGAAGAGGAATAAACGACTGATAAACATCTGCTACTTTTCCGTACACAAAAAAATATTCATAGGCAGTATGTAGTGCAAGAATGGTTGCAACAAATAACAAAGCTGTTCCAATTAATCCTGCTGTTTTATTAAAATATTTTTTACCCAATAAGCCCAGTAATAAAAACCCAATGAAGGGTAAAATTAAAATCAGTAAGATGTTAATAGTGTTCGGCATAATGTTTAATACTTTAATTCTTCAGCTGATTCTACATCAATAGACTGGTGACTGCGATATAAATTTATAATAATTGCTATACCAATAGCAGCTTCGGCAGCAGCAATAGCAATAACAAACAGGGTAAAAAACAATCCATCCATTTTTTCGGCCCAGAGATATTTATTAAATGCTATAAAATTCAGGTTAACGCTGTTTAAAATCAATTCTATACTCATTAACATAGTAATCAAATTTCTTCTGGTAAAAAATCCATACATACCGATGAAGAAAAGTGCAGTACTTATGAAAAGTATATGATATAGTCCTGGTTCCATCATGTTTGTTCCGGTTTAATTCTTAAGGCAATTACAATACATCCTACCAAAGCGGCAAGTAACAACATAGAGATTAGTTCAAATGGCAAAGCATATCCGGTTTTATTGATATCTAACATTTGATGTCCGATATCAGCAACAGTTGGAGCATGCTTATCTACATTGATCGTATTAAAATTATGCTGATAAATTTGCAACATGGTTAGTGCAAAACCACAGAATGTTGCCAATGCTGCCCATAGTTTCCGATCGTTTTTAGGCATAGCTAATTTTTCGCCTGTTTGCTGGGTAAGAAAAATTGAAAAAATAATTAACACAATAATTCCGCCAACATATACAACAATTTGAACTGCTGCTATAAAATCATATTCTAGCCAAAAATAAATTCCAGCTATACCTATTAAAGCAAATAACACATAAATAGCTGCGCGAAATATTTGTCGGGTTAATACAGACAGCAAACCACATGTTAAGGTTAATGCAGCCAATAAATAAAATATAATTGTTGATCCGTTCATCATTCTACTCCTTCCATGATTTTTGAACCCGGGTTATTTAAAATTTTTGTGAATTGACTTCTATCGTATACACTGTGTTCGAATGTTTGTGCCATTTTGATTGCATCAGATGGACAAGCTTCTACACATAAATTACACATCGTACACAGTTCCAAGTGATACACCAATTTATCTACTGCTTTCTTTTTCTTTCCTTCTGGAGTTATATCAAACTTGGTAATCACTTTAATGGTTCCATTGGGACAAGCCAATTCACATGCGGTACAACCAGTACACCTATGCTCATTTCTCTCGTCATGTGGCATCACCACTTCTCCTTTAAATCTCTCGGGCAAATGAAGCGTAGATCGATTATCGGGATATTGCTGCGTAATAATTTCTTGGTGATGGGTAAAATAATAACCGGTTCGGCGCATGCCTACCAACAGTGATTTTACTGCATTGTACACATCTTTGATATAGTCTTTTAAAAACATTTTATCCGGTTAAATAATTTTATTAAAAGTACCAGCCCAATATGGCTATTGCAGTCATTAGCAATAAATTCACCATACTAATTGGCAATAAATATTTCCATTCTAAATTTAATAGTTGATCAATTCTTAAACGAGGAAACGACCACCTGAACCACATGATTAAAAAAATCAAAAAGAACGTTTTCCCAAAGAACCAAATACTGGAAGGTATAAAATCCATCAAGTGATTAAATCCTTCCCAGCTCCCAATGTGAAATGGCATCCATCCACCTAAGAAAACTGTAGCACCAATTGCACAAACGATGAACACATTTACATATTCCGCCAAAAAGAATAAGGCAAATTTCATCCCTGAATATTCTGTATGAAAACCTGCTGTAAGTTCAGATTCAGCTTCTGCCAAATCAAATGGAGCCCTATTCGTTTCAGCAGTAACTGCAATCATAAAAATCACAAAAGATATAATCGCAGGAATATGGCCTTTAAAAATCCACCATCCATTAGATTGCGATTGAATGATTTCGGAAACCTGTAAACTTCCTGTTAGTACCACAATTGATAAGATGGATAATCCGGCAGACAATTCATAACTTACAATCTGCGCACCACTTCGCATGGCGCCCATTAATGAGTATTTATTGTTACTTGACCAACCTGCCATTAAAATGCTGATTACCATAATGGAAGAAACAGCAGATATGTATAAAACGCCAATATTTAAATCCCATAGTTGAAAATCTTTAGCAAAGGCAATTGGAGCCATCAATAACATAGCAACCATCATGGCAATAAAAGGCGCCAGATTAAATAAAAACTTATCAGCGCCGTTAGGTGTTAGTCCTTCTTTAACCAACAATTTTACTGTATCTGCTAATGATTGTAACATACCCTTCGGTCCAACTCTATTAGGCCCTAATCTTATTTGCATCCATGCAGAAACTTTACGTTCCATAATCACCAACACCAACCCCAATATGGCAAACAAGCTTATTACAGCTACCCCTGCTAAAACCATTTCTAAAATGGTTGCTAAAGTTGAATTGAAGGTAGTGCGCAACCATTCATGAATGGTATTTGCTATTTTACTTAAACTCCACATATTATCTATCAATATCTGGTATGACTAAATCAAGGGTTCCCATCATGGCAACAAGATCCCCCAGTTTGCTTCCTCTGGCGATATGATCCAATACAGAAAGATTTGAAAAGCCCGGTGAACGGAATTTTATTCTGTATGGTGTAGTTCCACCCTCACTAACAATATACACGCCTAATTCACCACGAGCTGTTTCTACACGTTGGTAAAATTCACCTTTAGGTAATTTCAACACTGCTTTTGTTTTAGCTTGAAAATCACCTTCAGGAATATTATCGATGAGTTGTTCAATTATTTTTATCGACTGGTGCATTTCATTTAAACGAACCATATATCGTGAAAATGAGTCCCCGCCTGTTTCCAATATTTCCTCAAATTCAAGTGTATTATAAATTTCGTAAGGATGTATTTTTCTAATATCACAACTAACCCCACTTCCCCTTGCCGCAGGTCCTGAACAACCATACGAAATAGCATCTTCGGCAGAAAGTACGCCAACATTTTTCATTCTGTTTTGAAAGATGATATTTCCTGTTACCATTTCATTGTATTCATGAAACTTTCGTTTAAACAGTTGCATGAATGCTTTTACTTTTTGTTGAAAAGCAGGATGAATATCTTGCATCACACCACCTGGAACCATGTAGTTCATAGTTAAGCGGGCGCCACAGGTTTCTTCCATGATATCGTTTATGGATTCTCTTTCACGAAAGGCGTGAAAGAAAGGCGTAAATGCTCCCAAATCCATAGCCATTGCGCCCCACCACAATTCATGTGAAGCAATACGTGTTAACTCATCCATAATTACACGGATGTATTGCGCTCTGGCTGGTACTTCTATCTGCATACCTTTTTCAACACACAATGCGCAAGCATGATTGTTAATGTGCGCAGATAAATAGTCCATCCTGCTGGTAACATAAATAAACTGTCTGTACGTTAAGCTTTCGCACATTTTTTCTATAGAACGATGAATATAACCCAAATGCGGCTCTACTTTTTGAATGGTTTCTCCATTTAAAGTAATCACCAAATGCAATACCCCATGTGTTGCCGGATGCTGAGGCCCTACATTGATGATCATACTACCTTCTGTTGTATTTCCTATTGTTTCAACCATACTAAAGTTTAATCATGTTAATAGGATCTTCAAAATCTTTTCTCAAGGGATTTTTCCCTTCCCATCCATCGGGTAAAATCAGCAACCTTAAATCGGGGTGGTTAAGAAAATTAACACCAAATAATTCGTACACTTCTCTTTCATGAAATTCGGCCGTACGCCAAATATTGGAAACAGTTTCTATTTCCGGTTGAACCCTATCTAAATTTATTTTCAATACAATATTATGTCTGAAGCTAGTAGAAGATAAATGATACACCATTGTTAAATGGGTCTTCCAATCAATACATGTTAAACAAAATAAATAATCAAAACATAGTCTGGCATCTCTACGAAGCAATTCTGACAATAATTTCCATTGACTGCTTTCTATATTGATCGTTAACCATTCTCCTCCTTCATCAAAAGTGACGGAGGGATTCAACTCAACAAGTATTATTTTTAGTTCTTCGTCCGTCATTTAAGTAGTTGCATTTAATGTGATTTGCTCTCTGGTTAAACCACTTTTTATTTTTTGTTGAAGCGTAAGTAAAGCATGGATTAACGCTTCTGGTCTTGGCGGACAACCCGCTACATAAACATCCACCGGAATAATATGATCAGCCCCTTTTACCACAGAATAAGTATTATAGAAAAAAGGCCCTCCGCTTATAGCACAGGCACCCATTGCAATTACATATTTAGGATCTGCCATCTGATCATACAAGCGCTTTAATACAGGAGCCATTTTATTTACTATTGTTCCTGCAATAATTATTACATCAGCCTGACGAGGAGAAGCACGAGCTACTTCAAAACCAAATCTAGAAAAATCATATTTAGCTCCTGCAACCGACATGTATTCAATACCACAACAACTGGTTGCAAATGTTAATGGCCATAAAGAATTGGAGCGTGCCCAATTGATGATGTCATCTAGTTTACTTAATACAATTCCTCCGCCGGGTATCTCATGAACCTGACCAGGAAAATTGGATGCTATTGATTCTTTATTCATCATTTATGCCGTATTAAATCCATTTTAATGCACCCTTTTTATGTGCATATAAAAAGCCCATGAACAAAATAAAAAAGAAAATCACTATTTCTATAAGTGCAATCCACCCCATACCCTTGGCTACAACTGCCCAGGGATATAAGAATACCAACTCTACATCAAATACTAAGAAAATTAAGGCAAATAAATAATAACCCACATTTAACTGCACCCAGGTTTTGCCTGTTGTAGGAATACCACACTCATATGGTTCTCCCTTTTGCTTGTTGGTAGATGCTTTTAAAACTACTTTAGACAGAAGAATAGCTATTCCCGAAAAAGCAATAGCTGCTATCATTAGCACAATTAGCGAAGCAGAACCCATACGCAAGTGTTTTTACGAATATAACAATAAATTAAATGCCATAAAACATGTTAATAATCAGTGTTTATACATCTTATTAACATTTATTTTGCGCAATTAATCGTGCTATTTACAAGGACAAGGTGTTGGGCTATTGCTTCTTTGTGGGAACTTTATTACACGCTTAACAAACCAACTTTATTCAAAGTATTCATTGGCTTGTTATCCCAAAATAATTCAAAATCTTCTAACCCGGCAGATGCATAATCATCCTTTATAAACTGCAGTGATTGTTGTTGATTATGATAGATACTTAGCTTAGGCAATATATTCAACAACCATTGTCCTTTTGAAGGTTCCACACTAATAGTCATTTCTTTGCTTGGTGAAACAAAAGTTAGCAACATTACTTCCCACTTACTACCCTTTTTAGTTTTTTGAATGATTTCATTTTTTGGCAACTTACCCAGCCAAATTACTTTTGAATGTATATTATGAGAAAGTGCCGCATCCTCCACCGACTTTCGAATAAAATCAGGAGCTACGTTCGTTTTAGGTACTTTAAAATCAAACCATTGGTAGAGGGGGAAATCGAAACAACTGGCATGCATATAATTTAGGAGGGCCTTTTTTAATCCATATCCAAAACTTTCGTGATCAGTGCCATTTAGATCAATATGTTCTATATCATTATTAGCAAAGCTTATTAATGCTGCTGACCTTTTTTTAACTGAAAATTTCTCCGGATTTAATCCAATCGGACTATGGGCTGTCATAGTGAATAAATGCCAAAATGCTGATTGCAAAATACCCTGCTCGAAAAGTTGACGAACCATTTCCAAAGAGTCAATCGTTTCTTGGGCTGTTTGAGTAGGAAAACCATACATTAAATATGCATGCACCATAATGCCGGAGTCCGTAAAACTTTTGCATACTTTAGCAACTTGAGCCACTGTAATGCCTTTGTTTATCAATTCAAGTAATCTGTCTGAAGCTACTTCTAATCCACCGCTTACAGCTATGCATCCGGAAGCTTTTAGCAATAAACAAAGATCTTGCGTAAAACTTTTTTCAAAGCGCACATTCGTCCACCAACTCACTACTAACTTTCGTCTGATTATCTCAATTGCTAAAGATTTCATTAATGATGGCGGTGCTGCTTCATCTACAAAATGAAAACCATTTTGTCCGGTTTGCAATATCATTTCTTCCATTCTATCCACTAATAATGAAGCTGCTATAGGCTCATAATGCTTGATATAATTGAGTGATATATCACAGAACGTACATTTCCCCCAATAACAGCCATGTGCCATTGTTAACTTATTCCATCTACCATCACTCCATAAACTATGCATTGGATTGATTAATTCAATGGCCGATATGTATTGATCTAGATGAAAATCGCTGTAATCAGGAGTGCCCACCTGACTTTGTTTATAATCTTTACAACTGCTGTTGTTTAAATAACTGACTGCTCCATCAATAAGTGTAAAAGTTCGTTTCAATTCCTCAAGAGAAAGTTGCCCATTCAAATGTTGAATAAGCATTTCTAACGGTGCTTCCCCATCATCTAAAACGATAAAATCATAGAATTCAAAAACCCGGGGGTCAGATAAAGAACGAAGCTCTGTATTAGCAAACCCTCCGCCCATTACTACTTTTACACCCGGAAAATTTGCATGTATCCATTGCCCACATCGCAATGACGTATATAAATTTCCGGGAAAAGGAACGGATAGTGCAACCAGTGTTGGTTGAATTTTTTCCATTTTCTGTTGAAGCAAATCAATTAAAATCTGATCAATATAAGTGAATGGCTGTTGAAGTGCTTCATATAATTCATCGAATGAATTAGCTGATCTGCCCAAACTTTCTGCATATCTGCTAAAGCCAAAATGAGGGTCTACCGTTTCTTTAATTAAATCACTCAAATCTTCCAGATACATGGTGGCCAGATATTTCGCCAGATCTTGCTTTCCCATACTTCCAAAAGCCCATTGCAATTCTTCAATTTGGGCAAATCGCCCTGCCTCCGGCAAAAAAGATCGGCTACAAATTAAATGCGCCAAAGTATTTCGTTTCCCCTGTAAAAAAAGTATTACTTCTTCAATGGTATGAATGTAATGATCCTTCAGCGAAACAATCCTTTCAATATTTGCAGAAAAAACCATCTGTTTACTTTCTATTGCAGTAAACAGTTTTACTAAACCCGTTTTACTAAACAACGCAATAGTTACTTCAATCCCCAAATCTGCCTGGTAAGCAGCTATTTTTTTTGTATTTAAAAACCCTTTTAAATAGGCTGTAGCCGGATATGGCGTATTCAACTGGGTAAATGGGGGAGTTAACAATAAAACGGGTGTTTCCAAAACAGTAGATTTAATTAACAAAAATAAGATTAAGTGTTCACAATCAGGAATATCTCAGCTCAATCCAATCTTTATTGGACGATGCAATACTTCTAGCAGCATGTACTGAGTTAAAGAAGATCGATTAACCATCTTACTATTCAAAATGCAACATTAAGGCACAAGTTAGAATCTGCGGCTGAATCAAAAATTATAATCAACATGCTGTCTGGCGATATACAATAAAAGTCAACGCTTCATGAGCAATTCAACCATATATTTATACTATTTGATTAACTGAAAAGCATGGATTAATTTTCAACATAAACCATCTAATAAAAAATAAAATTTGCTGAACAATTCATTCATTTAGCTGTTAAAAAAATCTCTTTATTGATGGAAATATTTTATGACGAATGAAATATTTTCGATTTTAGATAAAGATATTCCGATATTTCACAATATTGAAGTTATGCTGTAATATTGTTGACTTTTTGGAAATAAGCTAGCGCATTCGATTAATTATAGAAAAATTGTATTGATAATCAATTTAAAAATTGCATAAAATGGAAAATAATACATCGCAAAACAACATGGGTAGTGAAGGCAAATGTCCTTTCTCAGGGGCATCGCTTAAGCAAACTGCCGGTAGTGGAACTAGAAATACTGATTGGTGGCCTAATCAGTTAAAGCTGAATGTGCTTCGACAGTACTCTTCATTGTCGAACCCAATGGAAGAGTCGTTTAACTATGTCAAGGAATTCAACAGCCTTGATTTTGATGCATTGAAAAAAGATATTAATGATTTGATGACTACTTCTCAGGATTGGTGGCCTGCAGATTACGGACATTATGGACCTTTATTTATACGTATGGCTTGGCATAGTGCAGGTACTTACCGTACTACCGATGGCCGTGGTGGTGGAGGTGCAGGAATGCAACGTTTTGCCCCACTAAATAGCTGGCCAGATAACACCAACCTCGATAAGGCTCGATTATTACTATGGCCTATCAAACAAAAATATGGTAAGAAAATATCCTGGGCCGACCTTATGATTCTTGCAGGCAATTGTGCGCTTGAGTCAATGGGTTTCAAAACTTTTGGTTTTGCTGGTGGTCGCGAAGATGTTTGGGAACCTGCTGAAGATGTATATTGGGGAAAAGAACGCGAATGGTTGGGCGACAAAAGATATACAGGTGATCGGGATCTAGAAAATCCGCTTGCTGCAGTACAAATGGGATTAATATATGTTAATCCAGAAGGTCCTAACGGAAACCCTGACCCAATTGCTTCTGCAAGAGATATTCGTGAAACCTTTGCACGTATGGCAATGAACGACGAAGAAACGGTTGCACTTATTGCTGGTGGGCACACTTTTGGCAAAACACATGGCGCAGCCGATCCTGGCAAATATGTTGGCAAAGAACCTGCAGCTGCTGGTATTGAAGAACAAGGACTTGGCTGGAAAAACACATTCGGTAGCGGTAATGGAGTAAATACGATTACGAGTGGTTTAGAAGGTGCATGGACTACTACCCCTACTAAATGGAGCAATAACTATTTTGAAAACTTATTTGGTTTTGAGTGGGAACTTACTAAAAGCCCTGCAGGCGCACACCAATGGAAACCAAAGGCAGGTGCCGGTGCTGGAACTGTTCCTGATGCACATGATTCATCATTGAAGCATGCACCTACC
>CANHJH010000077.1 GCA_947460365.1 Sphingobacteriia bacterium
GAACCTCAATTGCTGCCAATTAGAACTAAGTTGAATGAGTTGTTACAACAACATTCCGATATAAATATTTTTATAACACAGGGGTATATTTGTAAAAATGCAAGGGGCGAAGTAGATAACTTAAAACGAGGCGGTAGTGATTATACCGCATCATTAATAGCCGCAGCTGCCAAAGCCGACGTGTGTGAAATATGGACCGATATTGACGGGATGCACAACAATGATCCACGTATTGTTAATAAAACATTTGCAATTGAACAACTTAGTTTTGATGAGGCTGCTGAACTTGCATACTTTGGCGCTAAAATATTACACCCAACTTGTATTTGGCCAGCTCAACAAGAAAATGTACCGGTACGTTTGTTAAACACGATGCAACCGGAAGCAGCAGGAACCGTTATTACCAAGGAAGCAGGAAGCGTAGGCGTGAAAGCAATGGCTGCTAAAGATGGTATTGTAGCTATTAAAATCAAGAGTAGCCGCATGCTATTGGCTTATGGTTTCCTAAGAAAAGTCTTTGAAGTGTTTGAAAAATATAAAACATCAATCGACATGATTACCACTTCTGAAGTAGCAGTATCGGTTACTATTGATAATGATCAGTTTTTAAATGAAATTGTACAGGAGTTAGAGCCATTCGGTACTGTAGATGTTTTAAAAAAACAGACGATTGTTTCGATTGTAGGCAATGAAATTGCACAAACAAAAAATGTATTGCAAAAGTTATTTGATTCGTTAGAAAATGTGCCGGTAACCATGGTGAGTTATGGAGGTAGTCCACACAATATTTCGTTATTGGTACCTGCTGATCAGAAAGTAAACACGCTGCAATTGTTAAACAGCGGGTTATTCGGATTGTAAATCAATAAAATTAAAAGATGAATCATACAGTAATAACAGTAAATGCATTAGTTAGCACTCCTGTTGAAAAGGTTTGGGAATATTTTACGAGTGTACAACACATCACCAAATGGAATGCCGCTTCCGACGATTGGCATACTACCAGTGCCGAAAACGAATTAACGATTGGTGGAAAATTCTCTTACAGAATGGAAGCTAAAGATGGAAGCTTTGGATTCGATTTTTGGGGCATTTACGATAATATTGTACCACATAAAATCATTGAATATACGCTTGGCGACAATAGAAAAGTAATTGTGGGATTCAAAAGTGTAAATAATACCACTGAAATTGTTGAGAGGTTTGATGCGGAAACACAAAACAGCGTTGAATTACAACAAATAGGATGGCAGGCAATATTAAATAATTTTAAAGCGTATGTAGAGGCTAATTAGTTTTAATCACTATGAAGTACACCATCAAAGACTTTATTCATATTCATCTACTCAATAGAAAGTTTCCTATAACTATTGATAAGTTAACTTATAGCGGCTATCTGAGAGCTAAAAGTGCACGTGTCTTTAAAATAACTATACTCGCTTATTTAAAAGATTTATTCTATATCGCATTAGGTATTTGTTCAGCAGCCTTTGGATTAGAAAGTTTTTTATTGCCCAACAGTTTCATTGATGGTGGTGCCACAGGTATCTCATTACTTGCAGCTGAAATATTCAATTTGCCACTATACGTGTTAATCTTAATCATCAATATTCCTTTTATAATTTTAGGGTTTAATGTTATCGGAAAACAGTTTGCCATTAAAGCCAGTATTGCTATAATTGGATTAGCGGTAACATTAGCTACTATTCAGTTTCCACAAGTTACGCAAGACAAGTTGCTGGTAGCCGTATTCGGAGGCTTGTTTTTAGGAGCGGGTATTGGTCTTTCAGTAAGGGGCGGAGGGGTATTAGATGGGACTGAAGTATTAGCAATTTTTTTAAGCCGTAAATTAGGCTCCACCATTGGCGATATCATTACCATAATTAACATCGTTGTTTTTTCTATTGCCGCCTATATGCTTTCTACTGAAACAGCCTTGTATTCTATGCTTACTTATTTTGCCGCTTCTAAAACTTTAGATTTTGTTATTGAAGGGGTAGAAGAATATACCGGTGTAACCATTGTTTCAGTGCATTGCGATAAAATAAGAATAATGATTACCGAACAACTTGGTAGAGGTATTACTGTATATAAAGGGAAAAGGGGGTTTGGTAAACATGGTCATACTAATGATCAGGATATTATTTTTACCGTTATTACCCGACTTGAAATAAGTAAGCTTAATACCGAAATAGAAAAAATTGATCCTAATGCTTTTGTTGTTATGAACAGTATTAAAGATACAAAGGGGGGGATGATTAAGAAAAGAGCATTGAGTCGTTGATAAAAAATAAAAGGCGGAATACCATGTATTCCGCCTTCATAAGTAGTTATTGGTTTTATTAAATGATCAATAACGCATCTCCATAACTGAAAAAACGATATTTATCTTTTATAGCTTTTTGATATGCCTCTATAGCTAAATCATAACCTGCAAAAGCACATGTCATAATTAATAAACTGGTTTTGGGCAAATGAAAATTAGTCACTAAACTATCTGCAACATTAAAGTTATAAGGTGGATGAATAAAGTGATTGGTCCATCCTTCACTTGGCTTCAATAATTTTTGAGCTGTAAAGCTGCTTTCCATAGCACGCATTGTAGTAGTTCCAATAGAACATATACGCTTACCATTTTCTTTGGCTTTATTTACAATAGCACATGCTTGCTCATTTATTTGATAATATTCTGCATCCATTTTGTGCTTACTCAAATCTTCCACTTCAATAGGACGGAAAGTTCCTAACCCAGTGTGTAAAGTAACTTCTGCAAAACGAATTCCCTGAATTTCACAACGCTTGATTAATTCTTTACTAAAATGTAAACCGGCTGTTGGGGCAGCTACTGCACCTTCATGCTTGGCATAAACAGTTTGATAGCGTTCTTTATCTTCCTCATCAGGCTTGCGCTTAATGTATTTTGGAAGCGGTGTTTCCCCTAAAAATTCCAACATTTTTTTGAAGCTCTCATCATCATCGTCCCATAAAAAACGAATCGTTCTTCCGCGACTAGTGGTGTTGTCTATAACTTCTGCAACCAACTCTTCATTGTCTCCAAAATACAATTTGTTGCCTACACGAATCTTTCTTGCGGGATCAACAATTACATCCCAAAGGCGGTTCGGCTTGTTTAACTCACGCAATAAAAACACTTCAATTTTAGCACCTGTTTTTTCTTTTCTACCATACATTCTGGCAGGAAATACCTTGGTGTTATTAACTACAAACACATCTTTATCATCGTAATAATCCAAAATATCTTTGAAATTACGATTTTCCATGTGACCACTTTTTCTGTCAACAACCATTAAGCGGCTGTCTTCTCTTCTTTTGGTGGGATTTTGTGCAATAAGATTCAACGGTAGGTCGAACTTAAACTGTGATAATTTCATGTGTATATATCTTTTTAAGATGATAGCCACAGTCAGTATGCCTGTCCGATTTTCATCGATGGGCGAACACTTCATGTTACGGCATGAATTTTTAGAAAGTTTGCAAAGTTAATGTAATTTCAGCAGTTATAGACTGATTTAATTTAATATACTATAACTAATTGATAATCAATTAATAATAGGCGGAATGCTCACTTTGGGAATAGCGGAGATTAATTGCTGGGTATAAGTTTCTTTTGGTGCATGATAAATGCTTGCGGCATCCCCCATTTCTACTATTTTACCTTTGCGCATAA
This sequence comes from Sphingobacteriia bacterium, assembly GCA_947460365.1. Taxonomy (GTDB): domain Bacteria; phylum Bacteroidota; class Bacteroidia; order Chitinophagales; family Chitinophagaceae; genus Sediminibacterium. The sequence continues at coordinate 3,689 of CANHJH010000077.1, forward strand.
CAATAATCCGATCACTGATATACTGCACAACCGATAAATCATGTGAAATAAATACATTGGTAAATCCGAAATCTGCTTTTAAATCATTCAATAAATTCAGTACCTGCGCCTGTACACTCACGTCTAGTGCAGAAACACTCTCGTCACAAATTATAAAGGATGGCTTCATGGCCAATGCGCGGGCTATTACTATTCTTTGTCGTTGTCCACCACTAAACTCATGCGGATAGCGACTGTAATGTTCAGGTAACAAGTTTACCTTGTCTAGTAAATGCACTACTTCTTCCTTTGCCTCCCGCCTGTTTTTTACCAATCCATGCACCCTTAGTGGTTCTGAAATCGCCTCTCCAATGGTCATTCTTGGATTTAAGGAAGAGTATGGATCCTGAAAAATAATCTGCATTTCCTTGCGTAAAGCTTTCAGTTCCGCTGAAGTAGCTGCTGTTAAATCATTCCCTTTGTAAAAAATATTACCCGCCGTAGCTGGAATGAGTTGTAATAATGCCCTCCCTAGTGTTGTTTTCCCACACCCCGATTCTCCTACTAAACCCAGTGTTTCCCCTACATAAATGTTAAAACTCACTTCGTCAACTGCTTTTGTAAACTCAACAGGATTGCCCCAAAATGATTTTTTTGTAGGAAAGTGTACTTGTAGGTTTTTTACTTCCATTAATATAGATGGATTCAACTGTTTTTCCGGCTGAAGAACACCCGGTTGTGTTGGCTTTTTTTCAAAGAGGGTTTCTCCGTCCGAATTCATAAAATCACTCACCACCGGAAGCCTTTGCCCTTTAGGATGTAAGGCCGGCCTGCATGCCAGCAATGCCTTGGTATAAGGGTGTTTGGGGAATTGAAATAATTTGGCTGTTGTATTCTCTTCTACAATATTTCCTTTATACATCACCACTACCTTATCAGCAATTTCTGCAACCACGCCTAAATCATGGGTAATGAAAATAACCCCCATATTTTTTTCAAGCTGCAATGCACGTATAATTTGTAAAATATTCTTTTGTACCGTTACGTCTAATGCCGTTGTCGGCTCATCACAAATTAACAACTCCGGCTCACAGCTAATCGCCATGGCAATCATCACCCGCTGTTTTTGTCCGCCACTTATTTGATGCGGATATTTTTTGAAAATTCCTTCCGGATCTGGCAACTGAACTTGCTCAAATAGTTCAATTGTTCTGGCTTTGGCAGACTTATAACTTAATTTTACATGCGCCCTTATGGCCTCCATTACCTGATATCCACAAGTAAGCACCGGATTCAAAGAAGTCATGGGTTCTTGAAAAATCATCGCTATTTTATTACCCCTGAGCGACTCAAGCGTTTTACGCTTTGCTTGCAATAAATCTATTGCAGATTCATTGCGCTTGAAAAGGATACTTCCCTTGGTATACTGTGCCGGCGGACTGGCCAATAACCTCAATATCGATAGAGAAGTAATTGATTTTCCTGAGCCGGATTCCCCTACAATCGCTACCGTTTCTCCTTTATTTACCATTATGTTTGCATTGTTCAATGCAGGTCTTAAACCATTTTGGCTATTAAATGAAATACTTAGGTTTTTTATCTGTAATAAAGGCAATAACATATTCATCACAAATTAAGCGGAATTGACATTCGATGTAGTAATTTTTTATTTTCATTGTAATTATTGGCAAGGTTTCACCTAATTTTGACATCAAATTACGCATTAAAAATATCGTATGATTCAAAGATTTTGGTGGAAAATTTTAGCGTGCTTTTTGTTACTTTATACTTGTGTTTACGGTTTTTTTGTGCAAGTACCCAAGCTCGATGACCGAATGAAAGAAACTATTAGAAATATGTTCTTTCACGTACCCATGTGGTTTGGTATGATGATTTTATTACTGGTATCACTCATTTATGCAATTAAGTATTTGAAAAATCCTTCCATAAAAAATGACGCCTATTCCACTGCTTTTGCGGCTACCGGAATTCTTTATGGAGTACTCGGATTAATTACCGGTGCAATTTGGGCTAATTATCAATGGGGTATGCCCTGGAGTGGTGATCCAAAACAAAATGGCGCTGCCATTGCTATGCTCATTTATATGGCTTATTTCGTGCTTCGTGGAAGTATGAATGATGAAGATAAAAAAGCTAGAATAAGTGCAGTTTACAACATATTTGCTTTTTTTATGTTATTCCCTACATTGTGGATTTTACCTCGCCTTACCGAATCTTTGTATCCCGGTGGAGAAGGTAGTGAGGGTAATCCCGGATTAAATGGGAAAGATATGGACTATAATATGCGAACCGTATTCTACCCGGCAGTTATTGGTTGGACTTTATTAGGGGTATGGATTAGTACGCTTAGATATAGATATATTCTATTAGCTGAACAGAAAAGTCAAAATTAAAAAGTTGTAAGTAAAAAGATAAAACACATGAATAAGTTTAAAAAAATAATCGCAACACTTTTTTCTTTCCTTTTAATCATAGCTGCAAATGCACAAGATGCAACTACTAATGCAGATTTTATGCGCAGCAACGGTAAAATATATGTAGTGGTAGCAGTTGTAGTAACTATTTTAGTTGGACTACTATCTTACCTGATTAGTATAGATCGCAAGCTTTCTCGTTTGGAGAAAGAAAGCAATAAAAACTAGTCTCCTCTTTTTACGATTGTAATTAACCTATAAATCGATTGCCAATGTCAAATCAACATGAATACAGCTTTTTTCAAAGCGTGGAAAAAAGCTTTGATAAAGCATCCAAATTTACTAAATGGGAAAAGGGATTGCTAGAGCAAATTAAAGCTTGTAACAGTGTTTACAGTATGCGTTTCCCGGTGAAAATGGACGATGGAACTATTGAAGTAATAGAAGCCTATCGTGTTCAACATTCACAACATAAGTCGCCATGCAAAGGTGGAATTCGTTTCAGCGAGGCTGTTAATCAAGATGAAGTAATGGCGCTTGCTTCCCTTATGACGTATAAATGTGCTATTGTAAATGTGCCTTTTGGGGGTGCTAAAGGAGGCATAAAAATCAACCCTCGTCTGCGAAGTGTGTACGAATTAGAAAAAATTACACGCCGTTATACCAGCGAGTTAGTAAAGAAAAATTTTATTGGCCCGGGTATCGATGTGCCAGCGCCTGATTATGGAACCGGTGAGCGTGAAATGGCATGGATTGTAGATACGTACTCTTCCCTAAAGCCGGGTGAAATTGATGCCGCTGGATGTGTTACCGGTAAACCAATTTCTCAAGGTGGAGTAAGAGGTAGAAAGGAAGCAACCGGATTAGGCGTATTTTACGGCATCAGAGAAGTTTGCAATATGTCCGATGTGATGAAGCGTTTAGGCTTGTCAATCGGCGTTGAAGGCAAATCTGTTGTAGTGCAGGGACTCGGAAACGTAGGCTATCATAGCGCAAAATTTTTCCGTGAACATGGCTCTAAAGTTGTTGCAATTGCAGAATTTGAAGGGGCTATTTTTAACGCAGATGGCCTGAATGAAGAAGAAGTATTTCAGCATAGAAAAGCTACCGGTTCAATACTTAATTTCCCCGGAGCAACTAATCTGGCAAAAAGTGGTGACGCTTTGGAATTGGAATGCGATATATTAATTCCGGCTGCACTGGAAAATGTTATCAATGCCGATAATGCCGATAAAGTGAAAGCCAAAATTATTGGAGAAGCCGCAAATGGTCCATTAACGCCTGATGCAGATGATATAATGACTAAAAAAGGAATTTTAGTAGTACCCGATATGTATTTAAATGCAGGCGGTGTTACTGTTTCTTATTTTGAATGGCTTAAAAATTTGAGTCATGTTAGATACGGTCGCTTGGAAAAACGATTTACGGAAAACATGAATACCAATATTTTAGAGCAAATGGAATCATTAACCGGCAAAACCGTTGCAGATAAAGAAAGAAAGCTCATCATGCATGGTGCAGAAGAAGTGGATCTGGTTCATAGTGGTTTAGAAGAAACCATGATTTCTGCAACCCGTGAAATCATGGAAATCTGGCACAATAATCCGGAAATTCCAGATATGAGAACAGCTGCCTACGTTTGCGCTATCAACAAAGTTGGTACTACTTATGCCGAACTAGGTATTTTCCCTTAATATTTTCAAAAATGATATCCATAAGTCCGAAAGCATCTATGAGCTTTCGGACTTTTTATATTCCGGTATTTCGTTTTCCGTATATATTTTCCCGTCAATTACTTGAAAACAATAAGTCTCATTGCCATTTGTGATGGTCATGAATTTGGTCTGCACCGTTGAATAATAGGGCAGCATTTGCTTGATAACCAAATCATTTAATGCAACATTTTGTTCTTTGCACTCAATAATCATCCATGGCTTATCCGCCTGATATACCAATATGTCAAAACGTTTTCTCATTTCACCTACCTTAATTTCTTTTTCAACCGCAATTAATGATGGCGGATATTTCTTGGTTACTATAAGATAATTTAAAAAATTCTGCCTGACCCATTCCTCCGGTGTTAGCCTAACCCACTGTTTACGTATCTCATCAAAAATATATTCTTTCTGCTGCTCTTTTTTTATACGGGGCTGATAAGTGGGATAATGTATGTGCATGCAGCTAATTGTTAATTCACAAAGCTACATATTCAAATGGTTAATATACGGCTGTAATATATGCAGGATAATGATTTATTTTTTTTATTTGTATATTTACCGATTACTTTAAAACGAAAAAATGTTAAGACGACGTATTCGCGTCTTAAAAATAAATATATATGAAAAATAAACAAGATATAGTTAACAACTGGTTACCTAGATACACAGGTGAAAAATTAGAAAATTTTGGCAAATTTATACTACTAACCAATTTTAGCAATTATGTAAGCATGTTTGCAGAATGGAACAATGTGAAGGTAGTGGGAGAAGATAGACCCATGCAATGCGCAACTGCCAACGGTATTACCATTATTAATTTTGGTATGGGTAGTCCGGGTGCTGCTACCATTATGGACTTATTAACTGCCATTGAGCCGGAAGCAGTGTTGTTTTTAGGTAAATGTGGTGGACTAAAGAAAAGAAACAAATTGGGCGATTTAATACTCCCAATTGCTGCTATCAGAGGCGAAGGTACTTCTAACGACTATTTTCCTCCGGAAGTGCCTGCAATGCCGGCATTTGCCTTACAGAAAGCCATTTCTACCACTATTCGCGATTATAAAGTTGATTATTGGACCGGAACGGTTTACACCACCAATCGCCGCGTATGGGAGCATGATGCCGAATTTAAAGATTATCTTACTAAAGTTAGAGCCTACGCTATAGATATGGAAACGGCTACCATTTTTACTGTTGGATTTTATAATAAAATTCCAACGGGTGCGCTGCTTTTAGTGAGCGATCAGCCAATGGTTCCGGAAGGCGTAAAAACAGAAGCCAGCGATAAAAAGATTACCGAGCAATTTGTAGACCGCCATCTTAAAATTGGCATTGATTCGCTTAAGCAATTAATAAATAATGGGCTTACGGTAAGGCATCTTCGATTCTAATCCTTCCATAAAAAAGGGAAAAGAATATATGCCAATGCAATAATCATGATGTCTAGGCCTACTAGCATAAACACCATATTCCACCAGCCCTCCTGAACCACAGGGGAGAATGCAGCAGCACTAATTTTCATCAATAATAATAATTGAGGAATTATTATTGGGAAGCCCATTATTGCCATCAACGCTGCCTGCTGTTGAGCCTTGGCTGCAATCGCCGCCAGAAAGGTAAACACTAAACTTAGGCTTAACCCGCCTAACAGACTTATTCCTAAGAATTCTCCCAAATTATTTACTGGGTTTCCTAATAATAAAGCAAACACAGCCCAACTCAATACATTCATCAACAACATTAATAAGCCATTGAAAATTAACTTTGATAAGATAAAGTTGGATGGACTAACTATTGAATAAAAATAAAGCATGCGGCTTTTACTATCTTGCAAAAAACTTTTAGCTACTGCGTTGATGCACACAAATAGTTGCAGTACCCAAAATAATCCATTCCATACCTGGTCTTCAGGTTGCCCCATCGATAAGTATACAACAAATGTGGTAGAAGCTATATAAAGCAATACCCCATAAAAAGTATGCTGTTGGCGGGTTTCGAGCAACAAGTCTTTCCGGGTAAGCGTTAATATCGTTCGGATATTAATCATGAAAACAATTTCTACAACGAGGTTCGTAAGTTTCCTTTTCGCCAATCAGCACTTGACCGTCTCCGGATACTTTTCTGTGCGAAATATTGGCGATACTTCCACATTTCATACAAATCGCATGTAGTTTGGTGATATAATCGGCAACAGCCAATAAATTGGGCATTGGTCCAAACGGTTTTCCCGTATAGTCCATGTCGAGGCCGGCAACAATCACCCTTACACCATTTAGTGCCAATTTTTCACAAACATGAACAATCTCATCATCAAAAAATTGGGCTTCATCAATGCCAACTACATCAACATCATTAGCCATCAATAATATGGCCTGCGAATTATCGATGGGGGAGGAATTAATCGTATTGGCATCATGACTAACCACGTTATATTCATCATAACGCACATCAACAGCTGGCTTAAAAATTTCCACCGAGAGGTTGGCAATCTTGGCTCTTTTGAGTCTTCGGATCAGTTCCTCCGTTTTACCGCTGAACATACTGCCACAAATTACTTCAATCCAACCCCTTTTTTCTCCTTTTAAATTAGGTTCTATAAACATAGAATAAAATAAATTTGCAATTTGCACGTTGTTAGAATAAATCTAATAACAACAAATCCAATTTCAAACATTTAGTAATCCCCCAAATGTATTGCATCCTATGGAAAGAGTGGGCACTTTAATCAATAATTTAAAAGATCTGTTTGACCAACAGGCTGAAATCGGGCAATTGTCAGAAATCGCACAGTTACTGCTGGATGAACTTCAGTCGATAAAATTACAGCACAGTATGGCTGAAAGTCAATCTGAGCAAGCCGCTGCTGATGCAAATCTTGCACAAATTCCTGCAATACAAGAAGTGCTGAATGCGGAAAATGCAAGTATTTGGAGCAATCAATCTAATTATGAAAACTTCTCGCAATTCCTCCATCAAAAATTTGCGGTTGATGCGCTTTTACCTGTAAACGATACCCTCGTTGTTAATCAGAGTTTAAATGACGCATTAAAGGAAGAAACAGTAGAAGTTGCAGAAAAATTAGTGGATTATC
>CANHJH010000078.1 GCA_947460365.1 Sphingobacteriia bacterium
CAGGGTGGAAAGCAAAAATTGGGTTGCAAGAAGGCATCAAAATGGTTTATAACAACATTAAAGATGTTCAATGGAATCAATAAATACTTATTTTCGCAAACTCTCTATATAACACAGTAATTTAGCATATGAGTAAAAAAATTATCATTACTGGCGGTGCCGGATTTATTGGATCGCACGTTGTGCGCCTATTTGTAAATAAATATCCCAACTATACTATCATAAACGTTGATGCACTTACTTATGCAGGTAATTTAGAAAATTTAAAAGACATCGACACCCAACCCAATTACTTCTTCGAGAAAGTAAATATTTTAGATGTAAAGGCATTAGAAGACGTATTTGACAAATACGGAGTAACCGATGTAATACATCTTGCTGCAGAATCTCACGTGGATCGATCTATTGTATCCCCCTTAGATTTTGTGTACACCAATATTATTGGTACAGTTAATTTATTAAATACCGCAAAAAATAAGTGGGCAGCCGACCTAAGTAAACATAGATTTTACCATATCTCCACCGATGAAGTATACGGTAGTTTAGGTGAAACAGGTTTGTTTACAGAAACTACTGCGTACGACCCTAATTCACCGTATTCTGCCAGTAAAGCAAGCTCAGACCATTTTGTAAGAGCTTATCGGGAAACTTACCATATGCAAACGGTAGTCTCTAATTGTTCTAATAATTATGGCCCCTTTCATTTTCCTGAGAAATTAATTCCGCTGTTTATTCATAACATTATACAAGAAAAACCATTGCCCGTTTATGGAGATGGTTTATATACGCGTGACTGGTTATATGTAAAGGATCATGCATTAGCTATTGATTTAGTTTTTCATGATGGTAAAGATGGAGAAACCTATAACATTGGTGGATTTAACGAGTGGAAAAACATTGATTTAGTGAAGTTGCTTTGTAAACAAATGGATGAAAAATTAGGCCGTGAAATTGGACACAGCGAGAAGCTAATCACCTATATCAAGGATCGACCAGGTCACGACAGACGTTATGCTATTGACGCTACAAAAATTAATAAAGAATTAGGATGGAAACCATCTGTTACATTTGAACAAGGCTTAAGTGAAACAATCGACTGGTTTTTAAGCAATCAGGAATGGCTTCAAAATGTAACCAGCGGGAACTACCAAAACTATTACCAATCAATGTACAGCAACAGATAAACAATGCGGATAGAATCAACCAAACTGGATGGCTGCTTTATTATTCACGATACTTTTTTTGGGGATAACAGAGGCTATTTTTTTGAAAGCTTTAATAAGAAAACATTTTTCGATAAAACAGGGTTAGCAATAGAATTTGTTCAGGATAATCAATCTCAATCACAGTTAGGTGTATTGAGAGGTTTGCATTTTCAGCATGGTGATGCAGCTCAAGCCAAATTGGTAAGAGTGTTGAAAGGTAAAGTATTAGATATTGCAGTTGATTTAAGAGTACATTCAGCAACTTTTGGTCAACATGTAGCTGTTGAATTATCTGAAGATAGTCATACCCAATTTTTTGTTCCCCGTGGTTTTGCACACGGATTTGTAGTATTAAGTGAGCAAGCTACTTTCTTTTATAAGTGCGACAATTATTACAATAAATCCGCCGAAGGAGGCATCATTTATAATGATCCAGCAATTGGAATAGATTGGCAAATCAATACAGATAATATCATCATATCTGATAAGGATTTGATTTTACCACGATTAAGTGAGATAAAAAAAGACTTACAGTTTTAAATATTACCATTAAATTTTTTATATGAAGGGAATAATATTGGCAGGCGGTTCAGGTACAAGATTGTATCCTATCACAAAAGGAATCAGCAAGCAACTAATGCCTGTTTATGATAAGCCAATGATATATTATCCATTATCTGTTTTAATGTTGGCTGGAATAAGAGAAGTGTTGTTTATTACAACTCCACAAGATTCAGAACAGTTTCAAAGATTATTAGGAAATGGTCATGAATTGGGCTGTGAATTCTCCTATGAAGTGCAACATGAGCCAAATGGATTGGCACAAGCTTTTGTAATTGGCGAAAAATTTGTTGGTGATGATAAAGTTTGCCTAATTCTGGGTGATAACATTTTTTACGGAGCTGGTTTCAGTAAATTGGTACAATCTTTCAGCGACATTTCAGGAGCAGCTGTTTTTGCTTATGAAGTGAATGATCCGGAAAGATATGGTGTGGTTGAGTTTGATGCAAATCAAACAGCCGTTTCGATTGAAGAAAAACCAACTTCGCCTAAATCTAATTTTGCAGTACCCGGATTGTATTTTTACGACAATAGTGTTGTTGATATTGCTAAAAACATTAAACCTTCTCCTCGCGGCGAATATGAAATAACCGATGTAAACAGAGTTTACTTAGAAAAGGGGCAGTTAAAAGTAGGCATCATGAATAGAGGTACCGCCTGGCTCGATACCGGAACCTTCGATTCTTTTGCCGATGCTTGCGAATTTGTTAGAGTAATCGAAAAACGACAAAGTCAAAAGATTGGTTGTATTGAAGAAGTAGCATTTAGAATGGGATTTATTGACCATCCACAATTGTTAAAACTTGCAGATGTTTATGCAAAAAGCGGTTATGGAGAGTACCTCCGTCGTATAAAAGAAAAATAATTATTCATTCAGTTGAACTTTTTATATAAAAAGCTGTTCTAATTTGAACAGCTTTTTTGTTTATGAATGCTTTCACTATCAAAGACTTAGAAAATATCTCCGGAATTAAGGCCCATACCATACGTATTTGGGAACAACGTTACTCATTATTAAGCCCTCAGCGAACCGATACGAATATCCGATACTATTCAAATGGAGAACTAAAAACAATTCTAAATATTGCCTTACTCAATAAATATGGATACAAAATCTCCGAAATAGATAAAATGTCACCTGAAATCATGAAAGATAAAATCCTTTCACTTTCTCAGGTGCAAGCTCAGCAAGATCAACTGGTGAATGCACTTATCAGTGATATGGTAGACATGGATACCGACTCTTTTGAACAAAAAATTGATGCGTACATCAATGCAAAAGGCACCGAAAAAGCTATTATTCAAATCATCTTCCCCTTCTTAGAACGCATCGGCATTTTATGGGTAACCAATCATGTTAACCCCGGTCAGGAACATTTAGTTACGAATATAATCAGACAAAAATTAATTGTTGCAATTGAAACACTCGTTCCCGCAATTTCATCTCCACAAACTGCATTGCTTTTCTTACCGGAGGGCGAACATCATGAGCTCGGTATTTTATTTACTTATTTTCTCCTAAAATTTCAAGGCGTAAAAGTAATTTACGCTGGCGCTAATGTTCCGGTAAAAGACATTCAGTTTATAGCAAATCATAAAAACCCCAACTTCCTCTATACACACCTTACTTCGGTGGCGAGTAACTTTGTATTTGAAAAATTCATCGATAATATTCAACAAAAACTACCTGAATTTACTGTTGTTATAACAGGTTCAATTACGCAGAACTACAATAAAAGTCTCCCCAATAATATAAATCTTAGGCGTTCATTGTCAGAAATGATGAAATACATACAAAAAATATAATATATGTTTAATAATTATTGATAAAAGTTAAACAAAAAAAACACTATCTACATTTATTTTGTTTAACTTTATGTTTCAATAAATTAAACAAGAAATGTCAACCCTAGATTTCAATAAAATGTTGGTGAACAACGCAGAGTTTTTAAAACCTTTTGCTGTTACACTTACCCGCGATAATGAAGCCGCAAAGGACCTTTATCAGGAAACCCTTTTCAGGGCGTTGGCTAATAAGGATAAATACAATGTTGGTACAAATATTAAAGCATGGTTATATACCATTATGCGTAATATTTTCATCAACAACTACCGAAGAAAAGCTAAACAAGCTACCATTTTAGATAATTCCGAAAATGAATTCCTGATTAATCTTAATCAAGGTGCCGTTCACAACGAAGCAATTGCTAAAATAAACTTAAAAGAACTTAAAGAAGCTATATATAATTTACCTGAAATTTTTAAAACGCCATTTTTGTTGTATTTTGATGGCTATAAATATCATGAAATTGCTGAAATGCTCGATGAACCGTTAGGAACTATTAAAAGTAGAATACATTTTGCTCGTAAACTTTTAAAATCTTACGTTCAGCGTTTTTAATAAACATATACAAATTTTACTCAATTAGTGCCTAAAAAGAAAATTGTTATAATAGGAAGTGGCTTCGCCGGAATTTCTGCAGCCAGCTTCATGGCAAAAGCAGGATGGGATGTAGATGTTGTAGATAACCATTCTATACCTGGCGGTAGAGCCAGAAAGTACTCAGAAAATGGATTCACTTTTGATATGGGCCCTAGCTGGTATTGGATGCCCGACGTATTCGAACGTTATTTTAACCAATTCGGAAAATCTGTTTCTGACTATTATCAACTCAAAAGATTAGATCCCTCTTATCGTGTTTATTGGCCCGATGGCCCTGTTGATATCCCCGCTGATTACACTGCATTTAAAGAACTCTTTGAAAAAATTGAACCAGGTAGCGGTAAAATGCTCGATGCATTTATGTCCGAAGCTGCCTATAAATATTCTGTTGGGGTAAATAAATTGGTTTTTAAGCCCGGACTTTCTTTCACAGAATTCATAGACCTTGATTTGGTTAAAGGTGTGTTTAGATTAGATGTATTTAACTCTATTAAAAACCATGTTGCGAAGCATTTTAAGAACCCTAAGCTTACTGAGTTAATGGAGTTCCCGGTGCTGTTTTTAGGGGCATTACCCGAAAATACACCTGCGCTCTATAGTTTAATGAATTATGCAGACATTAATGGGGGAACCTGGTATCCCGATGGAGGCATGTTTAAAATTGTAGAGGGCATGTATGATTTAGCTGTTTCTCTCGGCGTTAAATTCTTTTTTAATCAGACCGTTCAACATATAAAAGTGGAGAATGGGATTGCTAAAGGCGTAGAAACGCTTCATCAAACTGATGCCGGTGCAGAAGCCATGTTTTTCAATGCTGATGTAGTTATTGGTGGCGCAGATTATCATCACGTTGAAACAAAATTATTAGATAAAAAATATAGAAGCTATACCGAACAATATTGGAGTAAGCGAGTAATGGCTCCAAGTTGCATTTTATATTATGTAGGACTTAATAAAAAAATCAAAGGAATTCAGCATCATTCTCTGTTTTTTGATTCTTCTTTTGCAGTTCATGGCGAAGAAATTTACACTACTCAAAAATGGCCAACTGATCCATTGTTTTACGTAAGTGCACCCTCTGTTACGGATAATTCGGTTGCTCCTGAAGGATGTGAAAACCTGTTCCTGCTCATTCCTGTTGCCGCAGGTTTATCTGGTGATACAGCAGAACTCCGCGACAAATACTTTAATATGATTATTCAAAGAATGGAAAAAGAATTAGGCCAATCCATTTCAGATAGCATCATTTATAAAAAATCATTTGCACACAGCGAATTCGTTAGTGAATACAATGCTTTTAAAGGAAATGCATACGGTTTAGCCAATACATTATTGCAAACCGCTATTCTAAAACCCTCTTGTAGAAGCAAAAAAGTAAGTAATTTATTCTTTACCGGTCAATTAACGGTACCCGGACCAGGTGTACCCCCAAGCTTAATCAGTGGGGAAGTAGTGTCTAAAGAAGTAATTAAGACATTCGGAAAATAAATAATTAAAATAAAGTTTGAATTTTTATGTTAAACCTTTTCAATAAAGTAAGTCAGGATTGCAGTAAAATTACTACTAAGCAATACAGTACTAGTTTTTCTTCTGCAATACTATTATTACATAAAGATATTCGAACCCCCATTTTTAATATATATGGGTTTGTAAGATTTGCTGATGAAATTGTAGATACTTTTCACCAATACGATAAAGCTACTTTATTGAATGAATTCAAAGAAGCCACTTATCAGGCTATTGAACGTGGTATAAGCATGAATCCTATTTTGCATAGTTTTCAAATGACTGTTAATCAATACAAAATAGACCATAAATTAATTGATGCTTTCTTACATAGTATGGAGATGGATTTAAATAAAAAAAATTACGATATTTCAGGCTATGAAGAATATATATATGGAAGCGCAGAAGTAGTTGGTTTAATGTGTTTAAATGTTTTTTGTGAAGGAAACAAAGAAGAATGCGACCGCTTGGTGCCCGCAGCCAGAAGTTTAGGTTCGGCATTTCAAAAAGTAAATTTCTTAAGAGATTTAAAGGCTGATTATGAAGGTCTTGATCGGGTGTATTTTCCGGGCTGTGATTTCAGTTCTTTTACTTTAGAAGACAAAAAGAAGATTGAAAGCGATATTCAAAAAGATTTTGATGATGCACATAAAGGTATTAAACAACTCCCTTTAAAAGCAAGATTTGGTGTGTACGTTGCGTATAAATATTACCTCTCTTTATTTAAAGAAATACAAAAAGTACAACCTCAAAAAATAATGCATCAGCGTATTCGAATTCCGGATTATATTAAAATCTTTATATTAGCAAAAGCAGGTATCAGAAGTCAATTCAATATTTTATAGTATCGTAACTTTAATCATGGAACAAGTTATTCTGGTAAATGAAATGGATGTTGAGTTGGGCTTAATGGAAAAAATGGAAGCTCATGCCAAAGCACTGTTGCATAGAGCTTTCAGCGTTTTTGTATTCAATAAAAATGGAGAAATGCTGTTGCAACAAAGAGCAATAACTAAATACCACAGTGGTGGTCTGTGGACCAACACATGTTGTAGCCATCCTCGCCCGGGAGAAACTATTTTGCAAGCAGCCAATAGAAGATTAAAAGAAGAAATGGGTTTTGAAACTGCTCTGATAAAAGTACTTGACTTTATTTATAAAGCACCTTTCTCCAATGGGTTAACTGAGCACGAATTTGATCATGTACTGGTAGGATATTACGATGGTATTATTTATCCAAATCAAGAAGAAGTTGAAAAATATTCATTCAATTCATTAGCAGATATTGAATTGCAAATCAATCAGTGTCCCGAAATCTATACCGAATGGTTTAAAATTGCTTTTCCTTTGATTAAAAATTGGTGGCAAGAAAACAATAAAAATAATGTCTGAAAATGTAAAACCCAAAAAGGCAGTTATTATTGGAGCTGGAATTGCAGGGATAGCCGCTGCAATTAGATTACGTATACAAGGGTTTGATGTAGAAGTATTTGAGCAGAACAATTACCCCGGTGGAAAATTAAGTGATTTTAAATTGGGAGAATATAGATTTGATGCAGGCCCCAGTTTATTTACACAACCTGAAAATATTCATGATCTTTTTACACTAGCTAATGAAAATATTAGCGACTATTTTTCATATGAGCAAATGCCGGTTTCCTGTAATTACTTTTTTGAAGACGGAACAGTAGTAAATGCCTATTCAAATAATCTTGCTTTTGCTAATGAACTAAATGAAAAACTAGGAGAACCGACTCAAAATACACTCAACTTCTTAAAACAATCTGAAAATATTTATAATAATATAGGTACTTTATTTATAAAAAATTCATTACATAAATTAAGTACTTTATTGCAACCCGCTATTTTTAGTGCAATCAAATACACCAGATTAAAGTACCTGTTTAAATCGATGAATCGTTTGCATGAAGAACAATTTCAATCGCCCAAAACAGTTCAGTTGTTTAACAGGTATGCAACTTATAATGGTAGTAATCCCTACAAGGCCCCATCTATGCTAACAATGATTCCTCATTTAGAACATAATCAGGGGAGTTTTTATCCAAAAGGCGGTATGATTAGTATTACCAATGCTTTATATCAACTCGCATTAAATAAAGGCGTTACATTTCATTTCAATAAAAAAGTAAGTAAAATAGTAGAAAAAGATAAAAAAGTAGTTGGACTGGAAATTGCGCATGAAAATGTTTATGCAGATATCGTTATTAGTAATATGGATGTATATTTTACTTACAAACATTTATTAAATGATGAAAGAACAGCCAATAAAGTATTGAAGCAGGAGAGAAGCAGCAGCGCATATATTTTTTATTGGGGTATTCGAAAAAATTTCAGTCAACTTACGCTGCATAATATATTTTTTACAGCCGATTATCAAACAGAATTTCATCACTTGTTTAATACCGGAAATGTTTATGAAGACCCTACTGTTTATATAAATATCACCTCAAAATGTGAACCAGGTATTCAGGCTCCCGATGGAAAGGAGAACTGGTTTGTAATGGTTAATGCACCCGCCAATAAAGGACAAAATTGGGAAGCTTACGGACAAATTTATAAAAAAGCGATATTGAATAAATTAAGTAGCATGTTGGGTGACAATATTGCTGATTTAATTGAAGAAGAACATGTACTTACACCGGCAACTATTGAACAAAAAACAGCCTCTTATATGGGGTCTTTGTATGGCACCAGTTCTAATAGTAAGCTGGCTGCTTTTATGAGACACCCCAATTTTAGTAATCAGCTGAAAGGACTATATTTCGTAGGCGGTAGTGTACATCCGGGTGGTGGCATTCCGCTTTGTTTGAATAGTGCTAAGATTGTTGCTGATCTAATTAAAAAAGATTTTTAAATTGTTTGTGCTGATATGAACGAAAAAAAATTAGGAGTGAGTATATTTATTGCATTGTTATTCCACGTATCCGGATTAATAGGCATCCTATTTACGCCTTACAAAAATTGGTTTATTCAGCATACCCCCATTAATTTATTATTAATGGCCGGCCTGTTAATTTGGAATCAATCTAAACCCAATAAAGCATTTATTATTTTTATTATAGTTTGTTGCTTAACCGGAATGATTGCAGAAATAATTGGTGTACAAACAGGTTTGTTATTTGGTGATTATGCTTATGGTATCGTTATGGGACCAAAAGTATATGGCGTGCCACTTTTAATAGGCGTTAATTGGTTTGTTTTGGTGTTTTGCTGTATGATTATCATGGAACGCTTGCATGATAAAGTGAAACAGAAATATCTAGATAATGATTTAGGCGGCCCTTCTGCAAAATTAGAAAGCGTATCCATTATTGTTGATGGAGCATTATTGGCCACTACTTTTGATTGGATCATGGAACCTGTTGCCGTTAAACTTGAATTTTGGAAATGGCAAAGTATTGCTATACCAGTATATAACTATATTTGTTGGTTTATCATCAGCTGTTTTTTAATTATGATTTCCCGAAAATTGTTGTTTTCTAAAACCAATGATTTTGCTGTTCATTTATTAATTATTCAATCTCTATTTTTTTTAACCCTTAGAATATTTTTATAAAATGATTTACATTTTAATAACTCTGTTGGTTTTTTGTATAATGGAAGGTATTACTTGGCTTACTCATCGTTATGTGATGCATGGATTTTTATGGTATTTACATAAAGACCATCATGAAAAAGGGGAAGGATTTTTTGAGAAAAACGATGCGTTTTTTTTAATTTTTGCTATTCCCAGCTGGCTCTGTATTATGCTAGGTAGTATGAGCCAAAACTATATTTCAGTAAGTATTGGTGCCGGAATAGCTATGTACGGCTTTGCCTATTTTTTAGTACATGAAATCATCATTCACCAACGATTTAAATTGTTCTCCAAAAGTAATAATCGTTACATCAAAGCCATTCGTTGGGCACATAAAATGCATCATAAACATATTGGTAAAGAAGAAGGAGAAAGCTTTGGATTATTAATAGTAGCTCAAAAATATTGGAATAAAATCAAGAAAGACGAAGCTTTGCAAAACAATCAAGTGTAATCTATACTGATTAATAATTGCATATCTTATAATTCTTATGTAACCCTTTTAGCATAAACTCAGATACTTGAAAATAGAATACGATTATATTATTGCAGGTGCAGGATGTGCAGGTTTGAGTTTACTCATGCGGATGATGAAGGATGATTATTTTAAAAATAAGCACATCTTAATTGTTGATAGTGATAAAAAGAATTCGAATGACAGAACCTGGTGCTTTTGGGAAAAAGAACCAGACATCTTCGAACACATAATACACCATCGTTGGGAGCAACTTCATTTCTATTCATCACAGTATTGTAATGAATTGCAAATACAGCCCTACACCTATAAAATGATTCAGGGTATTGATTTATATGAATGTGTAAAAAGTGAATCTTCCACACATAAAAATATTCATTGGCTTACAGATACTATTCTTCATATTATTAATGATCAAGCAACCAATCAAGCCGGAATAGTACTGAGTAATCAAACCATATATGCTACCAAAATATTCAACAGCATATTGTTTGATCCCATACAAACTACAAACCATCAATACTATTTTCAACAGCATTTCAAAGGATGGGTAATAAAGTCTAATAAACCTTGCTTTAATCAAAACATTGCAACGTTTATGGATTTCAGGGTGTCACAGGAGCATGGTACCACTTTTATGTACGTATTGCCTACTTCCTCCACTACTGCCTTGGTAGAATATACCCTTTTTACGGAAGAGTTATTACCGCAAGACGCTTATGATACTGCATTGAAGCATTATATCGATCAATTTCTACATATCGATAGTTATACTGTTGAACACCAAGAATATGGAATTATACCTATGACCAATGCTAATTTTAATGTAGTGAATGGAAACATCATACATATCGGAATTGCTGGTGGTCAGGCAAAAGCCAGTACTGGTTATGCCTTTAAATTTATTCAAAAACGCACAGCTGAAATTATAACATCACTTAAGTCCAACAGGCAATTTATGCCCGCTAATTCATTTAATGTAAAGAAAGGTATGTTGTATGATAGTACCTTATTAAATGTATTGCACCATAAAAAGATGGGTGGAGCCGATATTTTTGCGAGCATATTCAAATCAACTAAAGCCTCGAAAGTCTTGTCTTTTTTAGA